>JBLHWH010000094.1:0-24422 GCA_047628935.1 Halioglobus sp.
ATCATGAAAGGACACAAAAGTTTATTGTCAAGCAAATCAATTCACTATTAGATACTTAACGTAAAGGACATCTGTTATGAATAATCTATATCCATCAAGACAATTTAAACAGATTATTTCGAGGGTGTAAATAATTTGAGATAGATTAGAGGAAACAGTCACATCAATTACTATGAAAAAAATACCCTTACCACTACTTTTATTATCCATTAATCTGATCGGACAAGTACAAGTTTCTGATGTTGAAAAATTGGAGTATTCTTATGAGACTCCAATACCCGTCACTTACAACGATAGTACATATCTTATACTGAGACGAAAAGAAAAGACTAATATATATGGTATCGATTCCAAAGGTATTCAATTTAATCATTCAATAAGGAGTAGGCCATTTTCAACGCGACAATCGTCTTATTCAATAATTGACCAAGATTTCGTTGAGTATTATGAATCAGGTTTACTGCGCTCTAATTTTCTAACAGGTGAAGTATTGGATACAGTTAACTTTGGAAATGAGTTAAGGTATACAAATAGGGGTGCTAAAATAGAGGATAGGTATATGGTAACATATTTATGGGATGCTTCATTTAAATTCTATGTGCATATCTATGATTTGGAACTGAAAGAAAGTCAATTAATTAATGTTGAGGAATCTGGGGTCATTTCTAATAATAAAAATCTATTCTTTATTGATAAGAATAAAGAGGTATATCACTATGATCTAGAAAATAAACAAAAGGAGTTACTCTATATATATGAAAATGAAATCTCTTCTTTCGGAAATTTTGGCAATAATATATTTATATCTGATACTACTAAATCTGTAAATATTTTTGATGATTCTGGGATTATTGATATAGTTGATTGCTTTGATGAAGATGATTATATTTCTAGACTAGGTTTGGTTAATGAATTTATATTCGCAAAGATTTCTATTCCAGGATCTACTATGGGGGATAGTTTAAAATGTTTTGACCCGGAGACTTGCGAATTGAAGTATGCAACTGGTAATTTTAGAGTAGGCCAATCAAGTGATTATCCAGAAAATACAGTTCTGTTATTCAGTAATTCTATAAATTATCAAAGATATAAGTGGTTAAATTTTGGAACTTTTGAGGCTACTGAATGGGATGAAGTTGCAAATTACTCAGTAGGTTACGGTTTTAATATTAATGAGGAGTTATATTTTACAGGCCATAATACGTATGAAGGTTATTATAATTCGAAATGCTTTATATATGATAGCGAAACTAACTCAACCGAAGAATTAAGTATTGGAAATGGTGAAGATTATACCGATATAAGAATGACTTTTGATGGTGATAAAACTTTACATTTTATTACTATTTTGGATGATATGAATTATCAATTATGGCATTATAATACTGTAGATAAGTTGTTCTCCCAAAGTGATGTTTCAGATTTGCAAAGAGATATTGGTGTAGGTAGATTTCTCTACAGTCCAAAACTGATCAATAATGATAAATTGTTTTTTATTACAAACGCTAAACTGTATTTGACCAAAGAGGATGAAACTTTGGAAGTGCTAGATGATCTATTTACCTCTAGTATCACGGAGCAAGATGGTAAGATAAATGTAATATCACTAAGGTCAGATTCATTGTTTTCTGTTATAATTAGTGAAAAAAATGTATCTGAATTTTCATTTATTTCAAGCGAAATTGTTGAAAGTGTATTCCCGTACCACTTTACCAATAATGTCCATTTCTTCGGAAATAACCGACACTACAATACAGATCTAAAAATTATTGATAGTATACCTCTTGCTCCTCATAATGGTGAGGTAAGTATCTTGAATACAAATGGCAATATTGCTTTAGGGCGCTTGTATGAGGATTTTAATTATACTTATTTTACTTTCAATACAAAGAATAGAGAATTAGTTATTATTCCTTTTCTAGCTGGGCGCCGTTTCCATTCCTATCCCGTATTTGATTCCCAATTTTTAATGGTTGAATGGTCAAATTTCAGTTCTGAAAGTAAGGTTTTTCTTATAGATTCTTTAGGTGATAAGAACTTCGAGAAATCACTCAATTATAGTTTGCCATATAATAGAATCATAGTAAATGCTAGCGAAGAATCTCTCATTGTACCACTTCAAGAAAATGACAGTACTGTATTTTACATGGTAAAAAACGATAAAGTAACTACTCACAAGGTTAGAAATAACGGTATAGATTATCAAAAAGAACCGTTTATTTTTATGGATAATAATGAAGTGATATTACAGACTAACAATTCGGGTTCCAAAATTATTGAATATGTATCTTTTGAAAATGAGCCAGTAGTTCTAGATCAGTTAGATCAAAACCTTTCTTTGAGGAAGGCTTATATTACCAGTGATAAAATCATAATTATGATCGTAGAAATTGATTCTGGGTCATTATTATTAAGAAAGTATGATAAATTCTCACTTTCTCTTGAAGATTCTGGAGAGATGATTTCGGATGTTTCACGCATTGAGGTTGGTAGTTCCTTCAATAGATTATCGGACACTTCGGTCCTGTTAGTAATAAATGATACTTATCACGGAAACGAACTATATAATTTGAATCTAAATAGCCTAGAATTAATATTGGTCAAAGATCTTTATATTGGCAGTATTGGAAGTGACCCTGTATTTATTACGAAAAGAGATAATGATATATACTTCACTGCAAATGCATCTGATTATTCTCGGCAATTATTTAAGTACAACGCATCAGGCGATACTGTCATGATAGTTATGAATACGTCTGAAAATAAGTTAATTGTTTACCCAAATCCTGGTTATGAGCAAATCTCATTAAATGAACCATTGAAGTCCTATCTAATCTTTGACAGAAATGGAAATGTAGTAATGAAAAATAATGCAGATGGTATCTCAATCATATATGTTAATGAACTTTCGAAAGGCAATTACTTTATAATGGGCGTAAACCTGAATGGAGAAACAGTGACTACTCAATTTGTGAAAATGTAACAGTTTCAATTAGATCGTTTTCTCTAGTCCCTAATTTAGCTCTCACCAATATTATTTTCATATATTCATTTTTCAAACAACGAACTCAATGAAAATATCAACGCTCGACTGGATCATTATCATATTATTTATGGTGGTGACGCTAGCTATCGCTCTATGGTCTGCAAGACAATCCGGTAAAAGTGCAAAAGAATACTTCCTGTCAGGGAATAATATGCCATGGTGGATGCTTGGTGTTTCTATGGTGGCTACCACTTTTTCTGCGGATACACCTAACCTTGTAACGGATATTGTAAGAGGCGAAGGCGGTATAGCTGGTAACTGGGTTTGGTGGGCATTTTTACTTACAGGGATGTTGACTGTATTTGTATATGCTAGGTTATGGCGTAGAGCTGGTATTGTAACTGATTTAGAATTTTATGAATTGAGATATAGTGGTAAGTCAGCATCCTTTCTAAGAGGATTCCGGGCTATATATCTTGGTGTTTTCTTCAATGTGATGATTATGGCTAGTGTATTATTGGCTGGAATTAAAATTGGAGGTGTAATGCTAGGGCTATCGGCAATACAGACGGTCGGATTGGTATCCGTAGTTACCGTTTTTTACTCTGCGGTAGGTGGGTTAAGAGGAGTGATACTTACTGATGTATTTCAGTTTGTATTGAGTATGATCGGAATGATTGTAGCGACAGTCTTTATCATGCAGTTGCCTGGAGTGGATGGATTGGAAAACTTAATCTCTCATCCGAATGTCGTGGATAAGCTAAACTTTGTTCCTGACTTTAATGATATGGACTTATTAGTTCCTTTGTTCTTGATTCCACTTGCGGTGCAATGGTGGAGTACATGGTATCCGGGTGCTGAGCCTGGTGGAGGAGGATATATAGCACAACGTATGCTTTCCGCTAAAGAAGAAAAAGATGCTGTAAAAGCAACATTGTTATTTAACATTACTCATTATGCTATTAGACCATGGCCATGGATTTTGATCGCATTAGCATCATTGATTGTCTATCCAGATTTAGATTCGATAGCTCAGGCATTTCCAAATATTGAAGCAGACAAAATCGGTAATGATTTAGCCTTTCCTGCGATGTTGACTAAATTGCCGTCTGGTCTTGTTGGACTTTTATTGGCGGCACTTATAGCGGCACTTATGTCTACTATAAGCACTCACTTAAATTGGGGATCCTCTTACATCGTAAATGATTTTTATGGACGATTTATAAATAGAAAAGCTACTGAAAGCTCTAAAGTTATGATAGGGAGAGTCAGTACTGTCATCTTGATGGTACTTGCTGCGTTTGTAGCCTTGTACCTACAAAATGCAAAACAAGCTTTTGATATACTATTGCAGATAGGTGCTGGTACAGGTCTATTATTTATATTAAGATGGTTTTGGTGGCGAATCAATGCATACAGTGAAATTGTGGCAATGATAGTTTCATTTTTTATAGCATTTTATTTTGAGAGAATGTATGATGGTGATCTACTAAATTATGAAAAAATGTGTATTGGAGTTTTATTAACCTCGATTGCGTGGGTCGTAGCTACTTATGTGACTCCAGCCACTGATCAGACTACATTACAGAAGTTCTACACCAAGATACAGCCCAAGGGGTCTGGCTGGAATCCTATAATAAGTAGTCTTTCTGTGGAACAAAAAGAAGAAATAAGTCTCAATGGAGACCCCGGATTGACGAGTCAAATATTGATGATGTTACTGGGTTGTGCTGTTGTCTATACTGCATTATTTGGATCTGGATGGGTGCTTCTTGGTAGTCCAATGATAGGTGCGGTCACTTTAGTCATATCTGCTGTACTTGCTTATGTGTTATTTAAAATGGCATTTGGGAAGGAGAGTTGATTGGTTCTTGTAGTACTGTTTATTTTGTTGGTTGTTGTTGTAGGGGTGTAGGTTTTGTTGATTATTCTTGTTAGAAGGTATATTGGAAACGCTCACCGACCGCAAGCGCTCGACGGTCCTGCATCGTACTCATCCAACCATTTAACCATTCAACCATCCAACCATTTAACCATTTAACCATTTAACCATTTAACCATTCAACCATTCAACCATTTAACCATTTAACCATTTAACCATTTAACCATTCAATCATTCAATCATTGACAAATGAACATAGCCATAATCGGGGGTGGAGCAGCTGGGTTTTTCGCAGCATTGTCAGCTAAGGAACATCATCCTGAGGCTGTAGTTACAATATATGAGAAGTCTAAGAACCTACTATCGAAAGTAAAGATTTCTGGTGGTGGCCGATGTAATGTTACAAATGGTGAGACAGACATTAAGATATTAGCCAAAGCATATCCTAGAGGAGAAAAGAAACTGAGGAAAGCCTTGTATGAATTCAATACGCAACATACGATGGATTGGTTTGAGAGTAGGGGAGTTGCGCTTGTGACACAAGAGGACGGTTGTGTATTTCCTGTTTCTCAAGATTCACAGACCATTATCGATTGTTTTTTATCGGAATGTGAGCGTTTGGGTATTTCTATCAAATTGAGCTGTGGGGTCAAAGCTATTAATCCAACTGAAGAAGGACTAGAACTTGACTTTGGAGATTGGCAGAAGACATTTGATAAAGTGATTGTAGCTACGGGAGGTACTCCTATGCGAAAAGGGATGAAATGGCTGGAAGACATAAATCTACAAATAGAAGATCCTGTTCCATCATTGTTTACATTCAATATGCCTGATGAGAATATCACAGAACTCATGGGCATAGTCGTAAAAGAAGCACTTACCAATATTCAAGGAACTAAACTGAAAGGTGATGGTCCGCTATTGATTACGCATTGGGGAATGAGTGGGCCAGCGATATTAAAGTTGTCAGCTTTTGGAGCAAGAATTTTGAATGAATCAAGCTATAAGTTTAAAGTGCAAGTTAATTGGGTGAATGAAGTCAATAATGAGGAAGTTTCCAAACAGCTTGAAGAAATAATAAATAACGAGTCGAATAAGATTTTGGCTAATTATCGACCATATCTTTTACCGGAGAGACTTTGGCATTTTTTAATTGATAGAAGCGGTCTTTCCCCACGAGCTAAGTGGAATGAGATAGGAAAGAAAGGACTCAATCGTTTGATTAATATATTGACCAATGATGTTTATCAAGTCAGTGGTAAGACTACTTTTAAGGAAGAATTTGTGACTTGTGGGGGTATAAGTTTAGAATCTATCAATTTTAAAACAATGGCGAGCCGTGAATATCCGAATCTATATTTTGCAGGTGAATTGACAGATGTAGATGGTATTACAGGAGGATATAACTTTCAATCTGCTTGGACTACAGGGTATATTGCTGGGAGGTTAGGTTGAATAATTGAACAATTTGATTCCCAAGTCTCTCGATAGTTATCGGAAAGGGTAGGGAAGTACATTCAGAAGGTCTCCTGAGCTCGTAGCGGTGCTTACATTATGTTGACAAAGAGACTAAAGATCTCGTTAACGAAATAAAACAACTTCACTAGATCATTCTTCTATATCTTGAATCTTCATTCCTAGCCGTATTTTTTTACTTTGTCTTAATTTTTTTTGTAGTCTGTTAAGCAGAAGATTTGCTGACATCTTAGCGGTGTTTACATGATGTTGACAAAGAGACTAAAGAATCTCGTTAACGAAATAAAACAACTTCACTAGATCATTCTTCTATATCTTGAATCTTCATTACCCAGGCCACAGGAATATCAGATTTTCTAAGGTTCACGAAGTCATATGCCATTACAGTATTGTATACTATTGCACATAGCTTATCATACTTTTTGCTGTAGATCTTGACTTCGAAGATGAGTCTATCTTCTTGAATTTCTGATACGCGACAACCAACACAAACTGTATCCGGGAATGTGATAGGAAAGATGTATCGGCAGTCCTGGCGCGATAAAATAGGTCCTAAGCTGATATTATTAAGATCTCCTGTAATGTTAGAAGTCAGATATTCTATCCTTGCCATTTCTGCCCATTGAAGATAGATAACATTATTTACGTGTTTGAATGCATCCATGTCAGCCCATCTTACAGGAATATCTAATTGAATAGGAAATTTGCTTAGTTCTTTCATTGTTCGGATTTGAAAGTTTAAATGTAATTTATTCTGAGCAAAAAAGTATTATAATGAATGAAATAGCAAGTGAATTATTAAATCTAATATAATGCCATGTTTAAGCATCCGTATTTATTTGGCTTTTGCTTAATTTATCTTAATCTGGTATGAAGAATTCATAGTTTTTATAGTCCATTTGTTTGTTGGTAGATTATTATCTTCTTGACATGAAACTGTTTGAACTCTTGCTTGTATTTTCATTTTTTGATTTTATGCCAATTCTATTTCAAAATATCATTTTTGATCTTTGTGTTTTATCTGTATATAGCTTATGAAATAAGCGATAAATTCAAATGTCATAGGTGTTATAATTTACATGCGAAGCTTTAGAGAGGTTGAGAGATAGTTATTATTAAGACTAATAATATAGTTAGAACCCTGCAGGGAACATAGGAAAGCCCGTGTGCACAAGGTATATAGGGTTTTTGAGTTTGTACTAGTTTATAATCTGATTACAAACTTTATTTGCGAGTCATTGACGACTGGTTTTCGTTTTATCTATAACGGATACGTGCATCGGTAGCTGAATTTATATCGTTATTTAAGCTCAATAATATTTAATTTGATGAAAGATATGTTGTGGACTAGAATATTGAATAGCATTAATATTACCCTTATATGCTTGGTGTTTTTTTGAATAAATAGGATGGGTTGAATCTCATCAATATAGAATTTTTACTTTCTCAAAGTTTTGAGGTGTTTGAACATGGAAAAGTATTTTAGGATAGAAGACTTGGAGAATATTGACCCTAAAAGATCTGAAGGAGTGGCATTTTTATAGCAATGGGTTTTAATCCATTGAATCGCATAGGCATTAAAGTTTTTAAACTCTGAAGGAGTGACATTATATTTGTTTACAGATCATTTAAATTAGAAAATTAACTGGTTTTAAAATGCGATCATCTTTTTTCAATCTACAAATATTTATATTCTGGTGGGTTTATCTTAAACTATTCTTGGATAGATTTTTGATGAAAAGAAAATTACAAAAGAACAGCTTGAGTTATGGGTAAGTCAGGCCTACTATTCTTACTTGATTGAGTATACGGTGCCTTGGGTGGCGGCTGAAACAGAATTAGGATTGGAACTCGGGCTAGAATGGATCAAATCAGATATTGAAATAACAGCCGTGGCAGGATGGGGAACATTAGCTTTTCATGCATGGGAAAACGAAGATTAAAAACTAGACCTTAAACTGTATAGTGATTTGCTAGATAAAGTTGGAAGTGAAGTTCCCGATGCCCAGAATAGAGTTCAATATGTCATGAATGGCTTTGTGATTGCAGTAGGAAAGTATATCATCGGAGCAGAAACTTCTACTAGACACCAAACTAGACAGTGTTCTGGATTAGCACAAAGACAATTCCCATCTGCTTTCTTCTTAACCAGTTTCATTTTTCCACTATTGATCATCATTATGAATTCTTCGATTTCAATATCTGGATCTATTCCATCATATAGATAGAATGTTATATACGGTTCTGGAAGCTTTACCGTATATAACAATAGAAAGCATAGTTGATAGGATTAAATGCTTCCTAAGCCATGCTTATGCAAATTGAAAAAGAAGACAAATGCTAAAGTCTAAATGGTTTTCATAATGATTTTAAATCATACTGAATGAAGATAGAGTTATATAGTTCTAGTCCTATATAACAAACTTATACCCAACACCCCTTACAGAATGAAAAAACTGAGGATGTCTAGGATCTTCTTCAAAGTATTTCCTAAAATTTAGGATAAAGTTATCGATAGTTCGAGTTGATGGATATACGTCGTAGCCCCATACATTTTGAAGTATTTCTTTTCTAGATACGACTTCATTCTTTCTTTCTATTAGCATTTTCAAAAGGAGGACTTCTTTTTGAGTAAGCCTAAAAGTACCTTTAGATCCGTCAGCCTCATAAGTGATGAAGTTTACCTTGTTTTCGCCAAATTCATAGTACTCAAGATCACTGACTGATTCTTCCGAACTTCTCTTGAGAAGATTACTTACTCTGAGTAGGAGCTCTTCTAGATTGAAAGGTTTTGTCATATAATCATCTGCCCCGTACTTGAGCCCACTGATCCTATCTTGACTGGTATCTTTGGCGGAGACTATGATGATACCCACTTTGGTGTTATTTAGTCTTACTTTTTGACAGATTTGAAAACCATCTACTTCAGGAAGCATAACGTCTAATATCATAAGGTCGAAATGTTGGCCTTCAATGATATCAATAGCTTTTCTTCCATTATCAACGGAGACTACTTCATAACCTTCAAGTTCGAGGTTCATTTTAATTAACTTCCGTATTTGTTCTTCGTCTTCTACCAATAATATTCTCATAATCTATATTTCATTTTGCCTAAGCAAATCATTGTTTGCTCTATGTACTACAATGTGATGATGAATTTTGTTCCTAAACCATCATTATTTGTGACTTTGATTTTTCCTTTATGGGCATGAACGATCTGTTTTACAATATATAATCCCAATCCAGTACCTTTAGAGGCTCTTGTGTCTTCGTTACCAATTCTGTAAAATTGGTCGAATATTTTTTCTCTTTCTTCTTTTGGTATTCCAACTCCACGGTCCGATACTTCTATGATCGTTTCATTATGTAATTTTCGAAGATCTACTTTTATTTGCTTTTTGTCTGGGCTATACTTTAAAGCATTTTCTAGTAGATTTTTGATCACGGATACGATACTTTCTTGATCAATGTTGTGCAATATTCCTGGGTGTACGTTTTTTAACAATTCTGCCTCCGGATGCAAATTCTGAAATCTATCCACACTGGTAGATATAAGATCAGATATATTAGCATTCTCAAAATTAAATGGATAAGCTTGTCCCAGTCTAGTACTAATCAATATTTTATTAAAAAGTTCTTCCAACCTAGTACTCTCTTTAAGTCCATCAGCACTTAATTCTTTGATCTTGTCATTTGGAAGATCTCGTTTAATAAAGGTGCTAAATATTAGATTGATAGAGGCTAGGGGAGACTTCAATTCATGAGTGATAGAGAGTAAGAAGTTTTTTTGCTTTTCTGCGGATGAAAGCTCTCTGTTATATGCTCTGTTTATAAAGTATATTCCTATGACAAGCGTAATGCCAAATACGACAGCCTCGCCAAAAATCATATACATCTGCCTAGTATAATCAGGCTTTAATTCTTGAAATTCTGGCATAGTAGTTACATCGACATTAGCAACTCCAGTCGCAGTCATAAAACGTTCTCTTAGTAAATCCGATTTCAAAACAAAGACCTCAGTGTTCTTTCGGTGCAATAAGATTGCCCACCATAAGAGTGCGAGAAGCATATATCCAATTACAATAAAAGAAAGAGCCCGGAGACTTTTGTTATTTTTCATTAATTCTGTTTTATGCAAAAGCTAAATCAATAGCTTTGCAGATTTTTATAGATGCTTCATCGAGATCAGCTTCGGTATGCGCTGCGGAAATAAAACCTACTTCATAACCACTTGGACCAAGATAAACATTGTTTTCTAATAGAAAATGATGCATTTTTTTAAATGTCTCCATACTCGCTGGATCAATTTGATCGGCACTTATTATTCTATTGTTGGAGAGGGCAAACCAGAAGATACTCCCAATCTGAACCATATGCATTTTATGGCCTTTAGCATCGATGTGTGATTGAATATTATCACAGAAGTTCTTTGTTTTTTCGGCCAGACGTTCATAAAATCCAGGCTCTAATAATTGCTTAAGTACAGCTATTCCAGCGGCCATAGCTACAGGATTGGCAGATAGTGTTCCAGCTTGGTATACAGGTCCATCGGGTGCTACATGACTCATGATCTGTGCACTACCACCATATGCACCTACAGGCATTCCTCCTCCTATTATTTTACCAAATGTAATAATGTCTGGCTCTATCGTATAATATCCAGATGCTCCTTCGAATCCAATTCTGAATCCAGAAATCACTTCATCGAAGATTAATAGGACACCATATTTGTCGCAAAGCGTCCTCAACCAAACGAGATAATTTTGATCTTGGAGCAATAAACCATTGTTAGCGGGTACAGGCTCTATGATCACGGCAGCAATGTCATCTGATTGTGCTTCTAGTAATTCTTGGAAACCTTGCAAATCATTCAACGAAAGAACTAGTGTCTCTTCTACAAAACTCTTTGGAATACCAGCTGATGTACTTTCTCCAAATGTTGCTAATCCTGATCCTGCCTTAACTAAAAGAGAATCGACATGCCCATGGTAACACCCTTCGAATTTTACTATCTTATCCTTACCAGTATATCCTCTCGCTAATCTAATAGCTGACATCACAGCTTCTGTTCCAGAACTAACGAATCTTATTTTCTCTAAATAGCGATGATTTTCGATTATCAGTTTACCGATTTCGTTGCCAAGCTTTGTTGGTGTACCAAATGAAGTACCTTTTGCTACCGTTTCGGTTATTGCTTCTCTTATTTTATCATTATTGTGCCCCAGAATAAGCGGACCCCAAGAGCAACAAAAGTCTAAATAAGTATTATCGTCTTCATCAGTGAATCGACTACCTTTTCCTTCTTTGATAAACAGAGGTGGCCCAGAAACAGATTTAAATGCTCTTACAGGAGAATTTACTCCACCGGGAAATAATGTTTTTGCTTCGTCAAATAATTCTTGGGACTTATTTCTTTTCATTTTTTATTTTTTTACAAATATATCTGATGCTATTAATATTGAATTCATTTTTTGAGGCAGAGTTCTGCAGATCTCTTGCCATATACCGCAATTTGGGTTTCTTTCAATTAGTATGCAAATTTACATACTCGTATTAATAATGTAGTCACCAATCTGTAAAAAGGAAATCTTTATATTTTTGCTGTCGAATTATCACCTTGGGCATTGTTATTGCTTTAGCTGATAGAGTTGTTAAATATGCAACATTTAATTTGAAGTAAATAAATCCTGTTATCTTTGCAATTGGTCGAATGCCATATATGAAAATAGACATTCCATACTTTATTAGACAAGTCCTGAGAGAACAAAGAAAAGTATATCTACCAGAGATAGGTACGTTTATATTATCACAGTCTCCTGCACAAATTTCAGATGATAAATCTCGAATACATCCGCCGTCGCTAAATATTCTATTTGATGATGATCCTTCGACTGATCAATCGCTCAAGAAGTATATTCAAGATACCGACAAATTTTCAAATTCTAAGATAAATAAGGCAATATCTGACTATACGCAGTCTACTTTCAATAAACTAATTAATGTAAATGCAAATAAGATAAAAGGCATAGGCACTTTGGTCAGAAGTGAAGCAGCAGATAAAGTTAGTTTTGAACCTTCTATGGACTTATTTACAAAGGAATATAGTGGTCTAACTTCATTATCGATCAAACCAATAGATAGGATAAAGGAAAATAGTACTGTAGGCTATGTAATTGATACCCAAGATCAATCGGTAAGAGCGGAGAGTAGATTTAGATGGTTACAACCAATTGTTGCTGGTATCATGATTGCAGCATTGTTCATCATGTTTGTCATCATGTTTAAGAAGTGTTCTGAGCGGGATGCAATGTTATTCAATGATCCAAATGAAGAGGTAGGTACTCTTGAAGAATCTAATACCAATGAGATTACAGATGCTTCCCTTGAAGATGTGCAAACTCAATCCGCAAGTGAGTTAGATAAAAAGTATGAAGAAGTAGATCAGATGCTTGAAGGGACGAGCATCCCTGATAAAACTGAAGCTAAATTGAATGAAGAATTAAAACAATTAATTGACAACTCTAAGTCAAATAAAGATACGGCGTTAATAACTGAGCCTAATACGATTGGAGAGATAAAAGTAAAATCAATACTAAAAGTTTCAGAAGTCGAGAAAATAGTGGTATCTAGTAAAAATTATGATGATATCATACCTGAATCCGGAAAATGTATCATTATTCTTGGTTCATTAAAAAAAGCAAGAAATATCACCAGAATGATTAGTTTGGTCGAGCGTGAAGGAAAAAAGGCATATACAAGTCAATATAAAGGGAAGACGAGGGTAGGATTCAGTTTTGATTGCTCTGATGTTGATATAGATGTTTACCTCAATGATATTAGGGAGCGTTTATCATCAAAGGCATGGTACTTAGACCCAACTGTAGCGATACCTTATAATTAATCCCATATTCTTAAATCTTCTCAAATCTTCAAAGACATGATTAGAAGTAAAATTGCAGGCATAGGAAAATATCTTCCGGAGCAAGTAGTAACCAACCATGACCTCGCGCAATATATGGAGACCACTGATGAATGGATCCAAGAAAGAACGGGAATAAAGGAGAGGAGATATGCCCAAAAACACCATGAGACCACAACAACCATGGGGGCTGCAGCGGCTAGACAAGCCATTGAACGAGCTGGAGTTACAAAAGATGATATAGATTTTATAGTTTTTGCAACCATAAGTGCAGACTATTATTTTCCCGGTTGTGGAGTCCTTTTACAGAGAGAATTGGGTATCACTAAAGGAGAAATTGGAGCACTTGATATCAGAAATCAATGTTCTGGTTTTGTGTATGGTTTAGAAGTAGTAGATCAGTTTATCAAAGCTGGTAAATATAAGAATATTTTATTTGTTTGTTCGGAAATGCAGTCTATGGGAATGGACTTTAGAACAGAAGGACGTGATATATCCGTTATTTTTGGAGACGGCGCGGCGGCACTTGTTCTGCAACCTACTGAAGATGGAAATAGTGGAATATTAACCACTCATGTACACAGTGATGGTAGCTATGCAGAAGAACTCTCTTTGCTAAACCCTGGATCCCATGGCGGTTATCATGGAGGAACAGAAGAATTTGGATATCCAGATACCGATAAGTTCGGAGGTATATTCATTACACAAAAGATGGTAGATGATTACATGTTATCTCCATATATGAATGGCAAGTTGGTGTTCAAACATGCAGTTACTAAGTTTCCCGAAGTGATAAAGGAGGCATTGGATACAGCTGGATTCACTACGAGTGATATCGATATGTTTATTCCACATCAAGCAAATTTGAGAATCAGTCAATTTGTACAAAAGCGATTAGAGCTTTCTGATGATAAGGTGTTTAATAATATTCAAAAATATGGAAACACAACAGCGGCCTCTATTCCAATTGCAATGTGTGAAGCTTGGGAAGAAGGGAAAATTAAAGATGGTGACCTAGTTTGTGTTGCAGCCTTTGGAAGCGGGTTTACATGGGGAAGTGGTCTTTTAAGATGGTAACCTATTAGTAATCTTTATTAAATTATTGATTATTGTTAAAAGAGTATAAGTAAAAAATAGCTCTAGACTATTTCGGAGCGAAACGAGTTATTTAAAATAACCAAAACTTACACATTGCTAATATAGTTTATATTATTTTAATACGAAATGTGTAATTAACTAAAAATCAGTAACGTAATTGTTAATTTCGATTTTTATTAAACTTCTCTAGCTATCTTAGATAGGTTTTATTGGTTTTGATTATATCATTGATCTTTGAATGATTCTAAATTTAAAAATTAGTTAACAATGAAAACTATATATATTGTTCGTCATGCAAAATCTTCTTGGGCTGATCTTTTAATGAAAGATATTGATAGGCCCTTGAATGAACGAGGAAGAAGGGATGCGCCGGTTATGAGTTCTAAATGCATGGAACATCAATATATACCAGAACTAATTATTACAAGCAATGCCAAAAGAGCTCAAGAAACCAGCATGTATTTTATTGAGAAATTTGGCTTAAGTGATTTTCAAATACAGGTGAACCCAAAGTTGTATCATGCTCCAGAAGATACTTATTTTGAAGAAGCTCAATTAATAGACGATTTAATAAGTACTGTGATGATGTTTGGTCATAATCCAGGTATCACCTATTTAGCGAATAGTGTCAGTGAAAATTATATAGACAATGTGCCTACTTGTGGCGTTTTAGCTGTCCATAGTACTGCGAAAACATGGAGTGAACTTGATCCAATGAATTCAAAGTTGATGAATTTTATATATCCTAAAATGTTTTAATGCGGATTACAATAGTTTTATTTTTTACCTTCTTATTATTAATTAGTGTTAGATGTTCTTCAAAAGGTAAAGGGGGGCAAAAACTTCCGTTTCCAGAGGGGAAAGTCATAGATGTTCTGATAGATATGCATTATGCTGGAGAAGCTTCTAGGATAACTAGGAATATCAATCATGATAGTTTGTTAAGTGTTTATACAAAACAAGTATTAGAGATACAGGAAATAGATAGCGCTCAATACGCTGAGTTAATGATTTTTCTACAAAGTAACTTAGAGACGTTCTATTCTATTGAACAAAAAGTACATCTAAAAATCAAGGAACTCAAAGAAGAGTAATTGCATTAATCTAATGGTAACGTAATAATAACTTAGTCAGGCAATTTTTATTCGTTTGGGCTAGTATATTTACAACATACTAATATACAATCATGAATACAGATATAAGGGTACTTATCGTAGATGACGAAGAAGACATTATTGAATTCTTAAGTTATAACCTTAAGAAAGAAGGGTACAATGTAGAGACAGCTTATAATGGCATGGAAGCCATAAAAATAGCTAAATCATTTAACCCCCATCTTATAGTATTAGACATCATGATGCCAGAATATGACGGTATAGAAGTGTGTGATATGCTTCGATCGGATGATCAATTCAACAATACTATAATTGCTTTCTTAACCGCAAGAAACGAGTCGTTTACTCAAGTGACTGCCTTAGAGACTGGGGGCGACGATTTTATCAACAAGCCTATTAAGCCTAATGTATTCAAATCAAGAATAAAAGCATTGTTGAGAAGACATCCTGACCTTGCTAAATCTGCTGACAATTCTACGAAAGTATTCGGATCTTTAGAGATTAATTTTGATCATTACAAATTGACTAACAACGGTGTTACCATAAACTTAGCCAAAAAAGAATTTGATTTATTAGCACTATTAGCGTCTAAACCAGGTAAAGTCTTCAAGAGAGCTGAAATAATGAGTAAGGTATGGGGTAGTGAGGTCATAGTTGGGGATAGAACTATTGATGTACATATCAGGAAATTAAGAGAAAAATTAGGAAGTCATTATATTCACACATTAAAAGGTGTAGGTTATAAATTTGAGCAATAGCATTTTATTTATCTCAATCTGATATTTGTGTTTGATAAACTATCTATAAAAAATCTTTCAGCTGCAATCACATTTATTTGTGGACTAATCATTTTTATTCTATTTGGTCTCATATATATATTGAATGATGTAGATATTGATCTATTGCCCTATCTAATAGGAATTGTTTTAGGGCTTACGGCATTGTATTTTTTTATACTTCTTTTACTAGAAAAATATGTCTACAACAAATTGAGGGTGATCTACAAGTTTATTCACAATTCTAAAGCGAAAAGCTCCAAAAAGGCTATTCCTGAAGATGTAATAAGCATAGATGATGTAAATAAAGATGTACTGAAATGGGCGTCTGACACTGAAAAAAGAATCGAATCCCTACAAACGCTTGCAGAATATAGAAAGAACTTTGTTGGGAATGTTTCTCATGAATTGAAAACACCAATATTTTCTCTTCAAGGATATTTGCACACCCTGCTAGATGGTGGTATCTATGATGAATCAATAAACCTAAAGTATCTAAATAGAGCTGCTGAGAATGCTGATAGATTGCAACATATCGTAGAAGATCTAGAATCGATAGGGGAAATTGAATCCGGTAAAATGGAACTTGAAATTGAAGAGTTTGATATTTATGAATTGATAAGAGGTGTTTTTCAAGATCAGAAGCGCATGGCTGACAAGCAAAATGTGAAATTAGCATTAGGCTCTAATGGGGATTTCCCTTTGATGGTAAGAGGAGATATAGAAGCAATCAGACAGGTACTCAATAACCTGGTAACGAATACTCTGAAATATGGTGATGAAGGCGGTACAACTGTCGTTTCTACTTTTGATCTCCATAAAAATATACTTATCGAAATATCAGATGATGGTATTGGTGTAGAGGAAAAACACTTAGAACATCTTTTTGATAGATTCTATAGGGTAGACAGTAGTAGGAGTAGACTCAAAGGTGGGTCAGGTCTTGGTCTATCAATAGTGAAACATTTGGTAGAAGCACACAATCAAACCATTACGGTAAGAAGTACTGTCGGCGAGGGATCTACATTTGGATTTACACTACAGAAAGCCTAATTATTCATATAAGTCTAGCGCCATTCTGAATGTATTGGCATGTGCGTCTACGATATCTGATATCTTTGGACTATATCCACCTCCCATACTGACAGCTACTGGAATGTTGTTTGATTTACAAGTTTGAAATACAAATTTATCTCGCTCTTTACATCCCTGTTTTGTTACCGATAGCCTGCCCAATTTATCACTTTCTATAATGTCAACTCCAGATAGATAAAATATCATATCAGGTTCTACTTCTTCAATTAATCGAGGTAGTGTATCTTTTAATTGAGAAAGGAATAACTTATCTTCAGTTTTATCAGGAAGTCCTATGTCAAGATTTGAAGTTTCTTTACGAGTAGGGTAGTTACGTTCACCGTGCATACTAAATGTAAATACACGATTATCATTTTCGAATATCTTGGCAGTCCCATTTCCTTGGTGCACATCGAGATCTACAACTAGAATTTGTTTTGATATGCCTTCTTTGAGGAGAATGTTTGAACTTATAGCAATATCATTATAGATACAAAACCCTTCGCCTCGATCTGCAAAACTATGGTGTGTGCCACCAGCTATATTCATAGCACAACCATGTTGCATTGCATATCTTGCACATTGCAGTGTTCCATTGGCTATATATTTGCCGCGATCTATTAACGTTTTAGCAACTGGGAAACCGATATTTCTGATTTCTTTTCTATCAAGTGAAAGATTATTTAGTTTGTTTAGATACTCGGAAGTATGCGTCAATAATATCTGCTCATCTGTCAGCTTATCAGGATGAAAAAAGTGATCTTCAGTTACAGAACCTTCATACAGCAATTGCTCAGGAATCAGCTCATACTTAATCATAGGAAATCTATGACCTTCAGGCAATTCATATTTGTAGATCGGAGAATAGGCTATTTTGATCATTATTATTATCTTACTACAGTCACGTCTCCATATATTGTAATTACTCTATCTCCTTCAAGTACAAGAATTCTATAAACATATACGCCAGAAGTCACTGGTGTTCCAGCTCTAGTTCCGTCCCAACCTGATAGCACTACTTGATCTCCTATAGTGGTATGTACATTATTACCCCATCTATCGTAAATCTCCATGCTTTGTGGTGTCCCGATGGCTGCATCTGTAATAGTAAGGAAGAAATTATCGTTAGCACCGTCACCATTAGGGCTAAACCCACTAGGAACTATGTAGTCATCTACATTATCTTCTATCTCAAATACATATTCTAGAGCTATCATACAATCTCCACCAAAATAGACAGTAGCTATATAAGTAGTGGTGACTGATGGGTTTACTATTGGATCTATACAGTCTATACAACTAATCAAGTCGGTAGGTGACCATGAAACGGAGTCTACCACGCCACCAGTTATAGTGAGTTGATTTCCGTTCGCCACAATACTAAAATTACCTTCCTCTTCTCCTTCCAGAACTTCATAGGATATAGTCGTCTGACACCCTCCAGCATCTGTAATTAATAGTTCGCTCATTCCTATTGGGAGTGGAATATCAATAGGCAAGTCAAATACAAGGTTAACATTCCCGTTGTATACGATGTTATAAGGAGAAACACCATTGATGTTATTAATAATAACTGAACCAGAATCTATAACCTCACAACCGGCATCTATTTCTATCAAATCAACTCCCATCTCACCATAAGTTATATCTATAGTGAATGTTGTATCGCAGTCTCCATTTATTCCAGTTTCGGTTGCGTCACCCATTGGATTGGTACTATTGAATGTTTGACCACCAATTACAAAAGAGACATCATAGTCACATGTAGAGAATATAATTGAAGAATCAATAGCTGCCAATGAAAAATCTAAGTCGATCATTACTAAAGTATCACATTCGTCTATATTATTTGAGGGCAGAATTACCATATCTACAGGATTAGAAATGTCATATGTTTCTCCGCCAATATCAATACTGAAGTTGTCACACACTGCTGTATCCAACACACTCTCTACGGGCTCTATATAAATGAAGAATACATCCATTAGAGGCTCCACCTGGAATAGTAGCAACACCAGAGTTCATCGTTTGAGTAAAAGTAATACCACCTACTTCCTCTGTATCTCCTTCACATTTGTTTTTTAAGTAGGGTACCTTTTCATTTTGTAAAATAGTAATATCCAATGTTACTATACTATCGCAACCTCCAGCACTTGCACCCACAAGAGTGATATCACCAAAATAACTAGAAGTATAAGTAACACCTAGCACTTCAATACTATCTCCTTCGCATGCCGTTTCTGTATATGGAGTTCCTTCTACAGAAGATAGAAAGGTGAGATCTATGGTAATAAGACTGTCACAACCTCCGACACTAGCTCCTACAAGGAGCGTGTCATCCATGTAGTTAGTAGTATATGTGATTCCAAGTACCTCTATGGATTCACCCAAACATCTAGATTCTTCATATACTCCTGTTATTACATCTAGAAATGTAAAATCTATTGTTATCGTGCTGTCACAGCCATTAGCTGCAGGTATTATTGTTTCTCCATTTTGATTATCTTGATTGTATGTGTCTGGACCTACTGTAATCTCTTCACCAAAACAATATGTTCCTTGGAGTAATGAGTCTGAATCTGAAAGCACATCTAGATTAATTATTAGATTAGCAGGGTAGAAAATGCAATCTGGACTGTCTAAATAGAAACTATCAAATGAGATGGTGTAGGTATTACCAGCCATTAAGATATTATCAGTTAACAATCCATTTCCTTCACATAACTCTAAACTAAGTGGAGTAGAAGATTCGAAAAAAGTGGTAGATCTATTATCAATTGTTCCATTATTGTCTGAAATACTAAAAAATGCAGTTATCTCCTGTGTCCCTATTGCATCCGCTGATATATTTACTGTCGAACAATCTCCTGTGCAGGTAGGAGAGCCAATGAGTTCTATTCCTGAATCCGGCTGTATAGGAATTATAATCGTTAATTCTGCGGTATCAAAAGGACACCCTATTCCATTCCCAACTATATATAAGTAGTCTTGATTTTCTGTTACTCCTGTAAGGTCAATGCTAGTATTTGTTATTTCAACTCCATTTAGATAAAAGCTACCATTGGGGTCAGCGGCAGAATCTTTTAATTCTTCTAAATTGACAATCTGATTATTGCCACATACTTCTAACGATTGTTCATCTCCTGCGCTTGGCCCATCTACGACTGTTATGGTTATGACCGCCGTGTCGTCTGGACATTGACCACTGCCAGCTAGTATATGATATATAATATAATCGCCATCAGAAACAAAAGCACTGTTAAAGTCACTTGTATTCACGATTCCTCCACTTGGTGTAGTTTCAGAAAATATACCTATAGTACTATTGTTAGTTAAAGGTGACGATAGAGATATCTGATTTCCAGCACATAAAGTCTCACTATAATCATCTCCGGCTTGAATCTCAGTACCTGTGATTACAGAAAAGATAGAAGTATCCGCACCACAAGAAGAGGCAGGGTCGCCAACTATATAATTGTAAACTATGAGGCCAGGTACATCCGTGGTGAATGTTGCATTTGCAGGATCAAAAGCTCCGGGAGTTCCTGTATTATCCACAAATATTCCTCCTTGGTCAGGATTTCCCAACAGCTCATATACATTGACACCAGATATATTTTCACAAACGGCCAAAAGTGTATCAAGTCCTGCGTTCACAATGCCTATGATATTGACAATTAATGTCGCAGATGTATCTGTACAGATCGTATCACTTATCATATAGTCAAACGTATATGAACCTGCTAACAAAGTTGAAAAGTCAACCATTGTGCTTTCACTAATTATTGATGTTCCATTTTCTATCCATACACCGGTTGTATCTGGGGCGTTTCCAGCTAATAGTTCATTGATATTGTACAGAGTAGGATCCCCTTCACAAATCGTAACAGATGAGTCTATTCCTGGAAATTGTGGTTTCGAAACCGTTATTGCAAATGGAATCTCAATTATACAGCCTGGTGTATTATCATAAATATAAATTGTAGAATCTTGTGTAATAGTATCTCCTATACTTAACTCTTGCCCGCTTCCTCCAATCAATTCAAAATATGTTTCATTGCCAGTCAGATCAAATCCTTCTATAGTACCAATAAAGAAAGTATCACAAACAATAGTATCTGGACCTGTTGTAATAACACTTCCAGGTGTAATATTTACCATGAATGAAACTTCTGTACCCATACATATTGGATCGAATATATATATTGTTGTGCTCGCTGTAATATTTTGCCCAACTGGTAATATAAGGCCATCACCATTTGTTTCTGTATAGTAATTAGCATTGTTTACATTGGTGCCAGAAATAGCTGGTAAAATGTACGATCCACAGGTGTTAATAGTACCTGGATCATCAATCGTTCCTGCGGATTCTATTGTGAGATCTATATCAAATTCTTGCTCGCAATCTTCAAAACCACCATATAGATATAGAGTAGTACTGGTAGAAATAACATCACCTGCCATGAATAGTGTACCCATACCTCCAGGCATTGTATAATAGCCAGCATTTGGAGGAATTTCATTGCCTGTTATAACTGGTAGTATAATATCTCCGCAATTGGAAAGGTTACCTGGGTTGTCCATGTCAGGTAATAGGCCGTAAAATATAGTTACTGGATCCCCTAGATTTGTCATGTCAGCACAATCATTATCTGGATCAACTAAAGTAACTTGGAATGTCG
This sequence comes from Halioglobus sp., assembly GCA_047628935.1. Taxonomy (GTDB): domain Bacteria; phylum Bacteroidota; class Bacteroidia; order Chitinophagales; family Saprospiraceae; genus CAJXUU01. The sequence continues at coordinate 22,009 of JBLHWH010000094.1, forward strand.
TTGTTTGGAATATGTCTTCTATAATGGTACCCGATGCACCAGTTGAAGTACCTGTTATTGTATATGACGACCCTCCGTTTGGAGTTACCGTGACTTCAAAATCGTATACAACTGAGCCGTCTTGAAAAGCAATAGTTATAGTGACTTCCTCACCTGGTATATTATCATCATCACAAATGGTGCATTCTGTGCTGTTTCCTCCTCCCGTATTACAGAACATATTTACAATGCCAGCATCACCATTCGATATCACCTCTAAGGTTACGGGCACTATTTCACTGTTACATGGAATATCTATTACTTGCGCATATATTGTTGTGGACCCTGATTGATATGGATTAGAAATAGGTATCGCTCCCATGGCATCAGAGAAATAATTGACTGTTAAACCAGATCCACCATTAATAATATTATCGAAATCAGAAAGAATAAAGAAAGCGGTACCATCACCCATGTCACAAGCAGTAAATGGAGGTGGAGTCACGATATTTGGTGCATCATTGAATTCAATTGAAACTGAGCCACCTGTTACTGTACCTGCACAACCTTCACTATCTGTGAAACTAAGTAGCTCTAGTCCACCAGAAAGTCCACCAAATGTGGAGGGTACATTAACTGTATTTGTTGCTTGATCAAAAATAGGCCCACCTGTATCATAGCATATTGTTATTTTGTCATCTACAGCAAAACCTGGTAATGGTGGTAGGGGAATCGGAAATGGTAACCCCGTTAGTTGCATGTTAAGCTCATAAGGAGCATCTCCACCAGTAAATAAGACATCGATCTCGACACAATCCCCTGGGCAAAGACTTCCACCACCACTCAGCTGTGCTTCTGGACACGAGATAGAAAATGAGTACTCATTAGTCTCTCCAGCATCTTCTCCACAACATTCATTATTGTATTCTGTAGAATTGTAAACACCAACAATATATTGAGTAGTGTTACAATCTGCATCCATAAATAAATAATTGAATTGAGTAGTGCTTGTATTGTGATTTACTATTGGAGGTGCTGGAATGGTAGGAGCAGTTGTACAACCATCATTACCGACGACTCCTCCTTTTGTGTAGTAAGTACCTCCTCCTCCGCCTGAGCAGATATTTGATATGTCATAAGTTAAGACATTGCTGCATCCACAGCTCAAATTTATGGTTACAGTTCTAGTTCCTCCACTTGCATCACAGTTTTTAAAACCAGCACTAATTCTATCACAAGAATTTTGTAATACATAGATACAATCTCCTAATCCGCAGAGTGGTGATACATCATATGTAATAGTACCTGTTGTGCTGGTCTGAATTATAACTATACTATTTGCAGGAATAAAATCTCCTGGCCCAGCCGCTATTATTTCACTTCCACATCCAGATATTAATGATAAATCTCCGTCTGTCCAGTTACACATGTCTCCAGTATTAATACCAGCGTCAGGGCTTGCAAAAGCGGGATTAGGAAATGTTAAACTAAAATTATCGACATTGAATCCTGAACCTGAGGATACAACCATAAATTCATTATCGTCTTCACTATCTGCCAAATCATTACAAACATCTATGAATAATGCCTCGATCTCTGGACAAGTGCTACATTCGGATATAGTAGATGCAGATGTAGAAGATCCCAATAAAGTACCTCCTGTCAGTGGATCAAAACCCGATGAACTACTAGAATACCAATCAATAGTTCCAGTTGGTAAGTTGATGTCATTTACTGTAAACGAAACTGATTGAGCACCACATAATGGGAAGTCAGCATCATTGGTATCATTGACTTGGACATTGTTTGGTAGGTCAGGGCACTGAGATTTTCCATAAAACGAAATAAAAATGCATATGCACAAAGTCAAAATTATCCTTCCCATTATTTCTCAAATTGTTGATGCAAAAGTACAATTTCAAACGTAAGCAAGCTTGTCATATAATAATTAATTGTACTTAACAGAGCAACTAATTTATATTTCTGCAGTCATTCGAGTATAAAAATAAGAAAATAGACAAAAAATCAATCGTGAATGATCTTTTATAGATGGAGTATTAGCGTTTTAGATAGAGTAGTCGATTTCGATTGACAGCTCCGTCTATTTATTCCCTTTTTTTCGAAATAAGTAATTTTCAATCGTTGAAGCTGAAGTCTCTCCACCACCAGAAATTTTATTATCAATGGCAAACAATGACCATCCGTTGTTTTCTAAGTGGTTTAAATCCACCTATAACTGACTTGAATTCAATGATGGAAACGTCTGGAGAATAAATATTGTCCTCGCATTTTTTGGTGAGTTTAGTACTTAAATTCTCCGATGCTTGCGTCAGAGTCATAAAAAGATGTTTTTGCATAAAAACGCCTTATCACAAAAAAGATCCGAATACCGACCTTTAGGTTGGAAAAATTTTGGCGAATGCTCCATCCGCTTG
>JBLHWH010000095.1:0-24227 GCA_047628935.1 Halioglobus sp.
ATCCTTCTATTTTTAAACAGAACCCTTTTGATTTTAAACAGAAAATACTAAATTTGAAATGCAATTATAACACAGCTTGTAAACAACAACCTTGTGAAACTTAACAACTAAACTTTCTATTTGTTCTAAAGGAAATAGAAATAAGAGTGATAAACTTTTTACTTAAAAGTGCATTCTACACACATCAAAATTGAAATCAAAACACATCAAGTCATTCTCAATGAATTTGCCTTGCGGCCTTACGTTACGATTGTGTATGTAGTGCATATCTAAGCACTTAATAGGGCTTAAAATTACTAATTAAAATCTGATCCATTTCCTTTTTGTTATCTTGGTCTTAGCAACTAATCATACTCAAGCGAGTTGACAAACTATAGACATATTATAATAGCAAAAGATACCATGAGGAATCTAATCAAATTAACCTTTCTTTCATTAATAGTAATTGCTTCTCTTACCTCAACAAATGCTCAAAAAGTAGAAAAATCCGTTCCAGTTTTTTGAAAACGGAGAGGCTCAAATTGTCCCTGCATTTGAAGATTCCGAAAAATGGATTAGACACGATCTATGGGTCGAAGCCGAGTTTGATACGGATGGTGATGGAAAATTAGATAGAATGCATGTGGCTGGTTACCAGGCCTCATCAAACAGAAACAGAAGGACTTTAATTACCAATTATATATGTATCTAGCCCTTACTTTGCTGGTGTCGCACGAGATGTTGAAGGTTTAAATTGGGATGTCAATCATGAATTGGGTCGGATGGCCAAAGAACGAGTGCACCCAGAAGTTGTTCGAACAGGAGAGAGGCCGATTATTTCTAATTCTCATATTAAAACTTGGGTACCAAGAGGGTACATTGTAGTGCACTCTTCATCACCTGGTACTGGGCTTTCTCAAGGCGCGCCCACGGTTGGGGGAGACAACGAGTCACTGGCTCCTAAAGCTGTAATTGATTGGTTATGTGGGCGGATACCGGGCTATATTTCGATAGTTGGTAATGAAAAAATTAATGTATTTTGGTCAACTGGTAAAGTAGGGATGACGGGGACGTCTTATAATGGAACCATTCCTTTGGCGGCGGCAACAACTGGTGTTGATGGACTTGAGGCAATTATTCCAATTGCTCCCAATACTTCTTATTATCATTATTACCGATCAAATGGATTAGTTAGGTCTCCTGGAGGATATTTAGGAGAAGACATTGATGTTTTATTTTATTCATAGTGGTGATGAATCAAAACGTGCTTATAATAATGAGACGGTAAGAGACACGGAAATGATAAATGGCATGGATCGGATTACAGGAGATTATAATGACTTCTGGGCTGGACGAGATTATTTGAATGATATGAAATCTATGAAAGCGGCAATGTTGATGTCACATGGATTTAATGATTGGAATGTCATGCCGGAACATAGCTATAGGATTTATGAAGCTGCGGAGGCTAAAGGTTTGCCTTGTCAGATATATTATCACCAAAATGGACATGGAGGCCCTCCTCCAATGACACTTATGAACAAGTGGTTTACTCGTTATTTACATGGAGTGAAAAATGGTGTGGAGAATGATCCGCGTGCCTGGATAGTGCGTGAAAATGATAAGAGAGAGAACCCAACACCTTATGCCAATTATCCGAACCCAGGTGCATCTCTAGTAAAATTACATCTAAATTCTGGAGCTCCAAAGATTGGTGGATTGAGCACTAATAGATCAGGAAATCAAGGCACTGAAACTTTAGTGGATAACTACTCATTTGATGGAGAAGCCTTAGCAAGTGCGGGACACACAAATCATCGTTTGTTATATGTTACACCTACTCTGACAAAAGATGTTCATATTTCAGGAACGGCAAAAGTGACTGTGACCTTATCGAGTAATAAGCCTGCAGCCAATCTTTCGGTTTGGTTGGTTTCTCTACCTTGGAATAAAGGTAGAAGAACGAAGATAACGGATAACATAATAACTCGTGGCTGGGCTGATCCGCAGAATCATAATTCAATACGAAAAAGTGAACCCCTGAAAAGTGGTAATTCTTATGAAGTTTCTTTCGATTTAATGCCAGATGACCAGATCATTAGAAAAGGTCAACAAATAGGTTTAATGATTTTTTCAAGTGATAAGGAATATACATTACACCCAGAGCCAGGAACTGAATTGACTATTGATTTAGATGCAACAACTTTGAATGTACCAATTGTGGGAGGCCTTGAAGCATTTACTAATGCCTTAAAAGAACCTAAGATAGATGTGAAAAAAGCAAGTGGTGGATCAAGCGGAATGTAACAATTGAGCGACAGTACATATTGGGTTGTTTATGATGTTAAAAGTCACAAAGATGGAGTCAGACTAGGCTTGATAAAGCTTACAGGCGAAACAATTGATGTTTTCCTTTTTGAAATTGATTCTTGGGGTGAAGAGGGGATTTCGAGTGATTTAGAAAGTATATGTGCCGTTCCAGGGAAGAGTAATGAGTTTTTAATAGCGGAATCAGGCAATTGGCAAGGTGCTCTAGGGAGAATGTTCCATATTTGAATTGATGTTAACACACTTAAAGCTAAAGTCTTAGGTAGTGTGAAGTTGCCGTTGTTAAAGAGAAATGATTGTAACTTGACGGGTGATCAATACGAAGCCATACATTGTTTGACATATTAAGAAAATGAAAGGATTGTAATTTTAGGAGAACGAGGAGGGGCACAATGGAGCCCAATGGGTGTGCTGAAGTGGGGAATTTGGAATATGGAGAATAATACCCTTGTCATTGAATGGGAGGGCTTGAATGGAATGAAAGTCAGTGCTCCAGGAAATTGGGAAAATGATCTATTAAAAAGAAGTATTACTGATATGCATGTAGATCAAAATGGGATTATTTGGGCTTCAGCTTCTGAAGATTAGGGAGACATAGGTCCTTTTTATTCTGTTATTTATAAATTGGGTAAAATCAATCAAGCGAATCCCCCAAAGCCCATTTCTATATTCGATAAGTTAAATATTGGACGAGAAATTTATGGATTCAAAATAGAGGCATTGTCTGGTCCCAAAAAGAACATAAACTGTACCCATACATTTGGTACAGAAGATGAAATCTATGGAGGAGTGTGGAGACCAATAAGTATAATATCAGATAATTGAAATATTCAGAATTATATCATCCGAGTATGCCATTTTTTATGCAGGAGCAGGTGTATTGAAAGTAGCCTAAATGTGAACTAGTTTTTTAGAAAAGCCTAAAGGTTAATTTTAAAGAAGAATTTTTGCCTTTGACTCATTTCCAATTTTATTTTTTAAAATAATGTAATCTTGCTGCAATTATTCGGCAGCGGCTCAAACGAGATGCAAAATCACGTACTTCGTGACTTTGGAGTTATTATTCTGTTTTGACTCGAATGTTTTAATCTCTAATGTAATGAGTTCAGAGAGGACTCCATAGCATTTTGTAAGGTTTCGCTGAGGTTAAATTTGGAATGTTTTTATTGGTTTACCAATTTAAGTTTCTCAAATTGTTTACAATAACATCTCTAAAGCTTTGAGGTTATTGCTATGATAAGTGATTTTCTCAAAAGAAAATTAAAATTGACTTCGATAGTTAGAGCATTGAGAGCTAAATGGGGGGCGATCATTTTTTTAGAAACCTTCTTTGATTGTAATGAACAATAAAAAATAGCTAGATGGATAGTTTGAATAGCGAGCTAAGAAAGATTAAGGATATTGCTTACGATAGTTGTTCTCTAATGATTTCTGATTGCGAACTTGAAAATGAAAGTAGAGCATATAAAGGCTGTAAGTTTAAGTTAAATGGATTGAGTGTAGTTTGCAGAAATGGTAAAAAAACACCTAAAAAAAGTGGACAATTCGTTACTTTTTGGAAACGCAATACACATGGGGTAACTGAGCTATATTGAGAAAACGATGAAATTTATTTTTTTATAATAAACGTTATCAAAGAAGATAGAATAGGGCAATTTGTATTGCCAAAATCACTTCTCAATGAAAAAGGAATAATGTCTACAGCTCAAAAAGATGGAAAAAGAGGATTTAGACTATATCCGATTTGGGATTCTGTTTATAATCAACAAGCAGGAAAGACTCAGGAATGGCAATTAAGGCATTTTGTAGAATTTGGGAACCCGGAGAATTTAAAAATATTGAAAGAAGTATTTGAAATAGAATAGAACTCTATACATTATTATGACGAACTAAAAATAAATTTATAGACAAACTTCTCTTGATTCAATTTATGAAAATAGTTACATGTTAAGTTTCACAAGGTTAATAAATTATAGCGCTTACCAAATGGCCTAACCCTAACCCAAATGCAATAAGCAAAAAAAATGTCTGTTATTGCATTTGGATTATGTCATTTGATGTTTTAGAAATGTATATATTTCCTTTTCAAATTATACTGATCAGGAAGTTTACAGCAATGATCAAATCTGAACTTCAGATTTTTGTGATTTTAGGACATTTCAATTTTCATATTGATGTACATCCATTTGGTAGGGACTGAACCTGACTTACCATTAACAATCTTATCATAATCAATTCCCCAATCAAAAAGATCTAGTTGACCTTCGAGCACAAGAGAGGTAGGCATCGCATCTTTTGGATCTCTAATGCCAGTCACAAATAGCTTTACATCATTTTCAACGCCCTTTATTGAAACGTTACCATTGACCTGATACCAATCTACTCCCATAGTATATACATCTGTAGACTTGAAGGTTATTTTCTCATCATTATCACCTATAAACAGACCTGGCGTCCTAATTTTTGCTGTTAATGCGTCTCCTGCACAGACAATAAATGAATTCGGATCTATTTCAAAAGAAATCTTCATGGCTTCAAGAGGATCCCCTTGGTCCTCTCGTTCAGTAGTGGCTATTTTTAAGTTTACTACGTTACCTCCAAATGGGGTGCTGCAGTGCCCGTGAGTTACGAACATATTTATGGTTTGGTTTTGTTTGACCTCTAATACAGATGTGGCTTCCGTTTTTTTGCAAGATACAGTACGTTTAGTAAATCCACTTGCCGCAACAATTGTTGACAATACAATTACTGATAGAGCGATAGTTTTAATTATGTTCATTTTATAGATTTTAATAATTTCTATAAATATATAGCGAGTTCAGCTCCAAAGTGGTTAATGAATGTAAAACGACGTAAATAAGTATTAATGTAGTTAGAATGGTGCGTGCATTCTATTGTTTTATGAGGTGAACTGTCTAAATATAAGCTTAAAAGTATTTTAGGTGTGGCGTGAATCAAGCCTGATTGGTTAAATGTATTAGCTGACTACTATCAAATTACAAGACTTTACTGCACCGTTTTCGGTAGTTCAGCATAATGTACACCGCTTTTTTAGATCCGGTATATCATTTTCATTTTAGGATTGATTTCCATTTCTTGCATAATTCTGACTAACGGTTAAGCGTTTTGTTGAATTTCAATACTTTATACATTGTAAATTTAACATATTTAAGCTTAATCGTTAGCTAGGGAAATTAATTTGCCTTTAAAAAACTTGTATTTTTTCTACTAGTTTTTGGCTGGTCTAATATGGGGGATTGTGCACAACGTGCCAATGCGGGGTTCATTTTTATTCTAATATACTCTAGGAAATACAAAATTCGTAGTAGATCTATATACTACAATTAGCCTTTTATAACCATTTTGTTTCATTCTTTGACTCATAGTTTTGGATTCTTTCTATAAGTCTTGCGGGGTCGGATTCTAAGATTAATTTGTCAATATGGAATTGCTTGAGAAAACCTTCTTCAACCATATGTTTCATGAACTCAAATAGCTTATCATAATATCCATTTACATTATAAAAGCAAACTGGATAGGGATGAAGGTCAAGTTGCGACCATGTCATGACCTCGATAATTTCTTCTAATGTACCTACACCGCCTGGCATTGCTATAAAACCAGAAGTGCGCTCTGCCATGATCTTTTTACGTTCGTGCATGGATTGTGTAACAATGAGTTCAGTAAGGCCTTTGTGACCAACTTCTCTATCCATAAGATGCTGAGGAATTACGCCTACGGTTTCTCCTCCGAGCGCCATTATTTCATCTGCGATTACGCCCATGAGACCTACATTGCCAGCGCCATACATGAGATGATAATTATGTGTTACCATTTCTTTGGCCAGTGCTTTACTTTGTGCAGTATAAAGAGGATTTGATCCTGTGCTTGATCCACAATATACAGTGAGATGTTTTTTCATCTAACGAATGTAGAAAACATATTCAATACACGAAAATATCTATTGTTTGTTATTCACTTTATTGTTCCACATTAAATATTGTTACATTTTCAATAGCAAACAAACCTAGACCTCCTTCAATATTGCTTGATAACTGCACTGGCGAAGCCAATGGATTGTCATCGTTTTCAAAAAAACCATATAGCATTCTATCATGATCATATTTTTCTTTTGTTATACTTCTCATTATCACTTTGAACTCAGCAGGTTGGGGAGGTCCACCATCAAAGCTGTAATCATAGAACTATAACCTTAGTTTAAATTCTTCGCCATTAAATTGCTCATCCTTGATAAGTAAGCCGGAATAGCAAGCCGATTCGATGGCAAAGGCATTGTTACTATCTAAATATAAATCTATTGAAGTTTCATTAATTGATTTTGTTGCACCAATCCTATAGTAGTTAACTTCATTAGAATTGTCATCTATAATGATATCTGTAGCACTTACTTCATCTCCGGCGGTATTTAAGCCTCCGTCTTCCTTGTAGATAGCGGAGATAAGTTTAGAAGCATTGGGTATTTTTGCTTTTGCTGATACTGATTTGTCTCCCGATGTTACTTGAATTTCATATTCTTGCTCACCCACTAGTTCTGGTATTTGACCTTCATAGTTATATCCAAGATATTGATCTGCACTAGGGACATAGTCCAGTTAAAACTCTGAATTGTCTGGAAAGATAATTTTTACATTAGCATCACTTACAAGACTGTTTTCTTCGATTTCATTGAGACCAAAGGTTTTTGATACAAGAGCGCGACTCTCATTATTTGTCAAATTCGTAAGGATACTATTGACCACTAATTGTTCTTTAAAAACAGGTTCTTCGAGTTCTAATGTAGTTTCAAAGAAGTCCTCGCATGATATTAATAAGAATGAAAATAGTATTAAATAAGTATATTTCATGATTTTTCTTTTTTGTAAATTGATTTATCGCTTAAAAATCTATTCTATAAGTTACGTATGGAATAACAGGGAAGAGACTCGCTTGTTTTAGAACTGACTTTTGACTTTCTTGTTCAGTATTAGGATCATAAGTATATTCAGTATCTCTGTAGACATAAAAAGGGTTTTTACGAGAATATGTATTATATGCGCTGACTGACCAAGTACGCTCATATTTATCGCGGTTTTTTACAAAATTCACACCTACGTCAAGCCTGTGATATGATCTCATTCTATAATTATTTCGATTTGAGAAATTGCTACCAGAATAAGAATTTTCATATTCGCCATTGTTTCCATATGATCCAATATATTGGCTTTCCTCAAGTGATATTGCATTGCCAGTTCCAAATACCCAGGAAGTTGAGATGTTGATATTTTTTTTGATTTCGTAATTTGCCACGATAGAAAAATCATGCCTTCTATCATATTTATAATCAAACTCTTATCCAAAATTTAGATTGTCGAATTGGCGTTTAGATCAGGCTAATGTCTAACCAATCCATCCGGATAGCCTTCCCGTTTTTTTCTGGAGGAACAACTCTAGTCCATATGATTTTCCATCTCCTTGCGTTATCCTATCTTGCCAATCATTTGTATTGAATCAGCCTTCTCCATCTTTGTATGAGATAAGATTGCTCATACTTTTGTAATATGCTTCTGCACTTACTTCATAATCATTTCCTATTGTCTTAGCACCACTGCCATGCATCTTGAGGTTTTACTCTGTCTGTCGTAGGCAACCAAAGATCTGTAGGTGATCCTATACCTTCGAATGCTAGCAGTTGAACATACTGCCTCATGGTATAGAAAGATCCTTTGATAGAATATTGATTAGGTAACAAATATCTAGCTGCTAGTCGAGGTTGAAGAGAGTGGTAACCCTTTCCTTTGACAAAGAATGAAAATGTATGAAGCCCAATATTTACTTTAAGATCTTCTGTTACCTCAAAGTCATCTTCAATATATGCTGCTATCTCTTGTGCCTTGATATTTTGTTGGCCAACTTGAGAAGAAAAAGTATAGTCCGTAGATTCATCTATCTGTTCTAAATCGAATAAGCCTGGCTTGAAATTATGATGGATACCGATTATTCCAAATTTTATGAAATGTTTAGGGGAGGGTAGGTAGTCAAAATCTATCGTAGCTGCAAAATCATCAATTTCAAATACATAACCTAGTGAAATTCTATCTTCCTGATTCGTAATAGTATTGACTGTGCCATAATCTGCTCCGAAGTCTAGATTGTATCTACTGAAAGTCGTTGTAGTATTCGAAAACAACTTAGGAGTCCAAACATGATTCCATCTAAGTGCCGTTGTCACATTTCCTCAGCCAAATCTATTGTCATAATAATCTTGTATTACATTATCCTTCTCTCTTTCGTTAAAATAGAATTTATCCTTTCCACCATAGAAGCTAAGATACAGTCTATCCTTGTTTGAAAATTTATGGTTGACCTTAGCATTTAAGTCGTAAAAGAAATAACCAGTGCTTCCTTCATTACCGTTGTTTTCGAACGATTTCTTGATGAATGGTTGTGCTAATACATCTATATATGTCCTTCTTCCGGATACGATGAACGATGTCTTGTCTTTGATGATTGGTCCTTCTAGTGTAAGCTTTGATGCGACAAGACCAATACTGGCAGAACCATGAAACTCTTGCGTGTTTTCCTCTTTCATATTGATTTCCAATACTGAAGATAGACGTCCTCCGTATCTAGCGGGGAACCCACCTTTGATCAGTTTTACATCTTATTATAGCGTCAGCACTAAATACTGAGAAAAATCCGAATAAATGAGAAGCATTATAGACAGGAACACCATCTAGAAGGATAAAATTTTGATCAGGACTTCCTCCTCTGAAGTAGAGTCCACTTTGACCTTCACCACCAGATTGTAATCCAGGAAGCAACTGCAGTGCTTTTAGTACATCCACTTCACCAAGCAATGTAGGGATTTTTTTAATTTGAGTAATAGGTACTTCAATTGTACTCATTTGAGACCTTTCTTCTATTCTTTCAGCTTGACTTGCTGTTATAATGACTTGTTCCATTTCTACACTTGGCTTCAGTGCAATGTCAAGTATAGTGTCCTTCTGAAGATCAAACTGAATGAGTCCTGGTTGATATCCGATATAGGTAAGTGCCAACTGCATATTGCCAGCGGGCATAGTCAATGATAAAAAAACAAATGTATTGGTCGCTGTGCCATCGCCTGAAATAAGATCTATAATGTTAGCACCTATCATTTTTTCTCAGGTAGCTGTATCTTCTATATATCCAGATATGGTATGTGTTTGTGCTGATAAAGGGACTGTGAAAAAGAAAAGTAATAGTAAATGAAGTAGGCGAGTATTAATCCGCATTTATTTAGTTTTAGTTAAGTGTGGTAATTGTATTTTATACAAACGTTTATGTATAAGGTAATGTCACTTGATACGCCAGTTGCATGCAATTGGTTTGTATTTTCAGTATATGAAATTCAAGTCCTAACATATTAGTTACAATTATAATAAAAGTTGGGGAAGTGTGAGAAGAAATGGTTTGAAATAACAAACGGGACTCCGTTTACACGAAATCCCGCTGTTGGGTGAAAGATGGGATTCGAACCCACGGCCCCCGGAACCACAAACCGGTGCTCTAACCAACTGAGCTACAATCACCATGATTATTTAAAATCGAATGCAAAAATAGAAGATTACTTGATACCAAAAAGTGTGTGGGCCATATTTTTTCTAATTATTTTCAATTACTTTTCTCAATTGATTGTATTTGCTTGAAAACGTGAGGTATAGGGAATAAAAAAAAGCGAACTATTTAGTTCGCTTTTTTATACTTTTATATTTTAATGGTTGATTACTCAGCTGGATCAGCTTTTAAAGTGAATATTCTAGTCACTGGATTCAGAGGAGTATCAATTTTATATCCTTCAATATCTGTCAGTGTAAGTTCAATTGTGTTTTCTCCCATAGGGAGTCCAGTAATATAATATGGCTGCCATTTTGTGATCTCATGCTTTTCTCCATTTATATTTGCTATGATTTTTTGAGTGGTTCCGATATTTGCATTTACAGCATAGAAATCTAACATTACCTTTTCGGTGTCCTTATTGCCAACATAAGTACCTTTAGGTCGACTATAAAATAACATAGGATCACTAATCGGCTGAGAGTTTGTTAATCCATTATTTGAGACGGTTACCTTTTTAGCCACATGTGCTTTGTCAGTCTTGATACTCTCATGATATGATCTGGATAAAAACGCAAGCAAGTAGTGATCTCCATCTTCTACCTCATAATCGAATTTGTTAGTATATTTTGCGGCATACGGAGCATTATCAATAATCAAATGGATATGCTGACCTTTTCCGCTGTTTGCACACATTTTTTGTGGTGCATCAGTTGTTTGTTGGCCTAGTGTGTAATCTCCTTCGGGCACTGTGAAATCAAAAGAGCCAGCCGAGTATGCCATACTTTCTATTTCCGCATCTGCAAAAGTTTTGGACGGAGTAAATGGCGTAAGTGTATACTTTTTTTGAGTTTCGACTGTTATTTCTTGTTTAGTCTCTTTTGCTTTGGAGTCTGATTTACAAGAAAATAAGACGAAAGACGCTAAGAAAATCAATGTTAATGCATTTTTCATTTGTAAAATATTGATAGGTGGATAAATTTATTGATGTAAATGAAATTCCAACACAAATTTTTGATCACTTGTGCCAGAACTGTTAATATATTACAATTATAGTTAATAAATAACTACTTTGCGCTCAAATGGATCATTGATTTGTATTGTATACTTCATACTTAATTAATATTCAAAGTACAAGCAAAGTTATAGGTGAAGTATCCTTGAAAGATTATTTGTTATGAATACTGTATTAGTTTCCGATATAGAAGTATTAGATATGCTTAAGAGTAAGCCTGAGGTGGCATTGCGATCTTTATATAGCGCATATTACAGGTATGTATGTACTGTAGTTTATAAAATGATAGGGGATGGATCCATCGCAGAAGATATTTCTCAAGAAGTTTTTATAGAGGTATGGAAACGAAGAGAATCTTTAGACGTCAAAACTTCGCTTAAGGGCTACCTGAGGATGATTGCCGTTAATAAGACATTGAACCATATTCGGACAAAAAAGATGGACTTTGAGCAAGAAGATGCTATATTACAAGTGCCAAGTACTGAGAATTCAACCCAAAAAAAATTAGAAGCGGAAGATTTGCAGAACGCAATCAATATTGCAGTAGATGATTTACCTGAAAGGTGTAGAATTATATTTGGATTAAGTAGGTATGAAGAACAGACATATAGAGAAATATCTGAGCAATTAGGAATATCGATCAAAACTGTTGAGAATCAGATATCTAAGGCCCTTAAACTTGTAAGAAAAGCGGTGTTAGATTATCAAGATGAAAAAAAAAGTAAAAATATTTAGATTTGACATAGGGGTACATTATTTATAAATGTGTCCCATTACTGGAAACAAGTATAATCACAAAATACCGTAGTGATGGAAAATTTATTAGCAAAAGGGGCAACTGGTGAAGCTACTTCATCTGAGTGTGCTATTTTGGACCAGTGGAAAGAGGAATCAGAAGAGAATCAAGCATTATATGATGAATATTCTGTCTTATGGGATATGTCCTCGAATTACGAACCACAATATTTTAATCCAGATTTTGAATCTGCATTATCTTCTCATCTAGCATTGATACAAGAAGAAAATTTAATTCAACCCGCTACTCAAAAGGATACTGTTATAAAATCAATTGGTGATAAGAGTAACACTTCAGTTTTTTCAATTAGGAGATTAACTTCAGTTGCTGCCTTATTTGTATTAGGAATCGCAGCTGTATTCTTATTTGAAAATAGATCAACTACTATCACATCAGATACTGGAGTACGGTTTGCTTATCTAGAAGATGGTTCAAAGATTTGGTTAGATGAAGGTTCTACTATTAACTATAAGAATGGATTTGGAACAGATCATAGAAATATAGAGCTTAAAGGAAAAGCTTTCTTCGATGTAAATCGAAATGAAAACCTTCCGTTCAATATTCAAGAAAATGATCTAAATGTATCCGTGGTTGGAACTAGTTTTACGGTTGATGGAGGAAATGATGTTGTATCTGTTACTACAGGTAAGGTTTCCGTTGAAACTCAATCAGATAATGTAATTCTGACTAAGAATCAAGAAACTCGACTTTCAAACAGTAGGCTTAATACTAAAGAAGTAAGTAATAATACTGCATTATGGAGAAATACATTGCTTTCATTTGATGATTCACCATTGTCTCAAGTAGTTGCTGATATTAATATGTTTCATAATGATAAATTGGAATTAGAAAGGAATTCAATAAATACTGATTGCACATTTACTTCTGGAGGATTGTCATTAGAATCTTTGGATAATATCATTAAAATATTAAAAAAGAGTTACGATCTCGAAGTTTTATTTACTGAAAACGGAAAAATAATACTGTCAATAGTTGACTGTATCTAGAGCGCTGGTGGCTTTATTGCTGCAAAATCTATACCGCCATAATTGTCCTTTTTTTTATTTTTATCAATATCACCTATATAATTCTATTTAGCTGACATCTAAGAATTATCTTTGGGTATGGTTTTTGAATTTAGACCACACAACTAGGATTTTATTATATGCTGACTAATTGGCCATGTGCCATAATTATTAGAATTATTGCTTTTTTAGTATTGCTATGCACTACTGTTGAAGTCTATTGTCAGAAGACTCCTCTTCCTGATGAAGTAGTTCTTACATATATTACTAGGAATAAACCACTTAGTACTGTCTTAAAAGAACTAGACAGGAAATCTGGTGTGAGAATAAATTTTACGTCCAAAAGAATTCCCGCTAATAAAAAAATAAGCATAAATGCTGTAAATCAACCGCTTGGTATTATTCTAAAAGCAATCCTCAGACATGCAAGGTGTAGATATGATATTACAGGAGGCGCTATTGTTGTTTCTAGAGTCAAGTTGGGTGAGAGAGATAGAGACTTGACCATTAGTGGATATTTAACAGATGAGAAATCAGGTGAACAATTAATAGGAGCCAATGTCTATCTTTTCGATAAGTCAAAAGGAACACAAACGAATGAACATGGTTTTTACAGCTTTACCATGAATAAAGGAACTAAACGTATCTACTATTCATATCTAGGATATCGTCAGGAAGTAAAAGAAATATTTTTACAAAAAGATACCATTATTGGGATTGAGCTAAGGCCTGATGTCGTACTAAATCAGATTATTATCCTTGATGATGTCGAAAATCAAGAAGAACCTCAAGCTATCTCTGTTAGTAAGTTAAATCTAGATAGGATTAGGACTTCTTCTTCTTTAGGAGGGGAGACAGATATCATAAGACTAGTTGGTTTGATGCCTGGAGTAGATGGAGGTGCTGATGGAGTAGGAGGGATGAATGTTCGTGGTGGTTCGGCAGATCAGAATCTCGTTTTATATGATGGGGTACCTATCTACAATGTCAATCATGCAATTGGCTTATTTTCGGTTTTTAATAGTAATATTATTAAAAATGCCAATCTAATAAAAGGTAACATCCCCGCTCGTTATGGAGGAAGATTATCATCTGTTTTGGATGTAAGAATTAGAGACGGGAATACGAAAAAGTTTAGTGGTAATGTCAGTCTTTCATTGCTTGCTATGAAGGCTTCATTCGAAGGTCCAATTGGGAGAAAAGGGAGTAGTTTTATTGTGTCAGCTAGAAGAACGTTGCTTGATCCGTGGATAAAAGGAATTACAGAATATCAAAATGAAAATGCTGGTAGTACCGGCTTTTCTACTTACAGTTTTCTCGACCTCAATGGTAAGTTAAGCCTTAAGCTAAATAAGAAGCACACTTTATATATAAATGGATTCTACGGAAAAGATGATTTTAATACGAATAAAAGGAGTCGAAAGAGTGATGAAACATCAGTTGCAACCAATACAATAGATACTGAAACTGATTGGGACTGGGGTAGTAATGTTGCGTCATTAAGATTAGTGTCCCAATTCAATAAAAAAGTATTTGGCAGGTTGACTACTTATTATACAAGTTATAGTTTTGATTCTTTTGAGAAAGACGTGTTTACAAGAGATTCGCTAAGTTCAAGTAGGAGAGTATTCAAAGCAGGATATTTCAAATCAGCAATAACAGATTTAGCGGTCAAATATGACTTTGATTATATACCTAATCCTTCTCATACATTACGAACTGGAGTTGGGGCGACGCATCACAGGTTTAATCCAGGTCTAGTTTCTATTAATAACTCGGATAATATCTTCAGTCCAGATGAACCTGTGGATAAGATAAGGGTGCAATTAGAAATAAATGAACCTCAATTAAATGGTGTGGAATATTTCGGCTATGTAGAGGATGAAATATCGATAGGCTATGCTAATACTTTGAATATTGGATTACACGTCAATTATGCAAATACGGGCGAGAAGTCATATTTAAGTTTACAACCAAGAATATCATTTCTAGCGAAATGGGACAACTCCTATTTTAAGGTTGGTGTATCTAGAATGAACCAATATTTGCATTTATTGTCTAGCAATGGATTAGGGTTGCCTACAGATGTTTGGTTACCATCTACAGATAATATAGCTCCTGAAAAATTATGGATGGCATCTATGGGAGTAGGGTATTATAATTCATCAGGAATAAGATTTGGAATAGAAGGATATTTTAAATTGTTTGATGATCTTACTACGTTTGATGAAGGAGGAATATCAACCATAAGCGCAGATACTAATTGGGAGTCAAATGTCCCTGTAGGTACCGGTAAAGCTTATGGTATAGAAACTAATATTGATAAAATAATTGGAAGAACGACTTGGAATGCAAATTATACGCTCGCATTTGCGTTCAGGGATTTTGAAGGGTTGACTACTGATGGCGAGCAATTTCCTTTTAGATACAATAGAAGACATAATATTAAACTCGGGTTCTTGCATAAAATTACAGATAATACAGAATTCAATCTTAATTGGAACCTGAGTAGCGGAAATCCAATTACATCACCATCGGGCATTACAGGATTAGTGAATGAGGTAATCACACCTTTGTTTCTCAATAAAAATGCAGGGCTCTTGCCTACTTACAACAGAGTCGATATTGGATTCAATTTTTATAGTAAATATAAATGGGGGAGAAGTAAGTTATTTCTGGGTGTATATAATGCGTTCAATAAAGCAAATCCTTTTTATCAAGATGTTGAAAATTCAGTCGATAATCCACAAAGATTTGATGTTGTTCAATACTCTATTTTGCCAATTATACCTTCTTTTGGATATTCTGTTTCTTTCTAATTGCCTTTTATTCAATGATGTAAACGTTTGAGTGCTTAACCTCTTTTTCTTCTTTTTTACACCAAAAAGTGTTGGGAACTGAGTTTGAAAAGTATTTTTTGCTAAATGCATGTCATTATTGTGAATTATTTGTCTTAAGTTTGTTAAATAATATTAGGGCATTGAATAAATTATCGATAATCATTTTTTTATTAGTTTCTCTTGGCATGTCTTCATGCGTCAGCAGAGTATCTATTACCGAAGAGGAAAAGCCAGCTCTTGTAATAGATCTACAAATGCTTAGTGGATCTGATAGTGTTATTTATGCCACAGTCCATACATCCAACAATCTTAACGGTACATATCTGATAGAAAAACCTGATAACATTGTAATTACCGTTAAAGATATTACGTCTGATAATTTTTCAAATTTTATATATAACACAGAAACAAAAGTATACGATTATTTTGAAAATGAAGATATTTTGAAATCTGGAAAAAACTTAAGATTAGAGGCTGAGATCAAAGGAAGCAACATACCTAAGATTACAGCGTTCAGTAAAGTGCCAAATGTAGGTAGTTTAGTAGATATGGAGCTAATGTCAAATAGTATATATAAGGATCCAGAAGGCCTAGAATTTTGGCAAGGAATAGTGAAATTCAATTTCAAAAACTTAAATACGAACGCATCTTTATTTTATCAGCTTAAATTAAGAGAGAAACTTCAAATTAAGTCTATTGAAAATGGAGAAGATGTAGTATATACTTCCATTTCTCCTGATGAGACCCCGTTTACAATACTTAATGTTACGGCTGGTCAATTTGCAGTCAAAGAATTTATCAATGAAGATGGACTTTGGATTGATTTAGATAAAATGGATGACGATTTTTTTGAGATAGAATTACGATCTAATTTACCTATCGTACTTGAAGGTCAGACATCAGACATCATATTTTCTCAATTATTCTCAATTACTGAAGACCATTACAATTATTATTTAGGATTGAATAACATAGAAACTTCTTCAAATTCTCTATTTGGTGAACAAGGACTGTATAGAACTAATATTGAAAAAGGATTTGGAATTTTCTCAACATGCGTTGTTTTAAATCAGGAGATAAACCTAGCTCAATAGTCTTCTTCTTCTTCTTCTTCTTCTTCTTCAGAATATGCTTTTATTTTATTTGCAAATGCACGGTTAAAATTATTGAGTCAAGTGAAATTCCCGTCTTAAAATACCAATTTTAAATTTTGCGATACTCTAAATAGCTATGAAGAATGTAGAGGAATTAGTGATTCTAGGGCCTTAGGATTATATAGTTTTTAGTATCTATTGTCAAATAATATTCAGAAAAAAAATGGAGCTCTAATTTTTCTAATGGCTTATTTAACTTTCATTGAAAACATTTAGAGGAGCGCCAATAATAATAATAATAATAATAATAATAATAATAATAAGGTTTTCCTTTATACGGTTATTTATAAGGTGATCATTACGTACAAATAGTGTACAAGAGAAGGCATAAAAAAAGCTAGTAAAATTAATTACTAGCTTTTTTAACTTGTATATTTTATCAGACTTATTCCTTGTCTGATTTTGCTTCTGTAGCAACAGTGTCATCTGCAGCAACAGTGTCTTTTGTTGACTCATTGTCTTTTGTTGACTCATTGTCTTCTTTTGACTCATTGTCTTCTTTTGAATCAGTGTTTTCTGACTTCTCTTTGGCAACAGGCGCAGGTTTAGGTTTCTTAACCGGTTCCTTTGCAATGCTAACATTGATCGCACTAGCTCCTTTAGGTCCCATTTCTACTTCAAAAGTAACTTTGTCTCCTTCAGCTATAGGTTCGTTTACATTATTAATGTGTACAAATACGCTTTCCCTTGTATCCATGTCAGCAATGAATCCAAATCCTTTATCATCATTGAAGAAATTAACTCTTCCTCTTCTTACAGGATCAAATGGTTCACTTTCTCTCGACGGTACACCCAATTGAATATCAGCAGCATTGATTTTCTTCTTTTTAGTTGGATCTGGCTTCTCTGTTGTTAGATTACCATTTTCATCAACATATCTAATCAGATCTTCAAAACTAACTTTTCCAATTTCAGCTTTTTCTAATTTTCTTTGTTCTCTTTTTTCAGCTTTATCTTGCTTCTTTTTTCTTCGTTTTTTTTCTTTTTCACTTTTGTTAAATGTCTGTTGTGACTTTGCCATTCTTGCGTTTTAGATTAAATAAAAATTCCTTAATGAGGTATAGAACACTGGCAAACGTAACTTCGGAAAAGCTTACTAGAGGTTGCAATATCAACTCGGAAAATAAAAGTATCAATATATATTGAAATATTGGTATCCTTTGCTACATAATGAAGCATTTTTATAATGAAAGAGTTCCAAGGAAGGACTTATATTTTATAAATTCTTACCTTTTTCTTCTTCAAGCGTGTATTATTTACCTTTTCGATCACTTTCTCAATGTATTGGTTGTTTACTCCAACGAAAGCACACTCCTCTTTTAATTCGATAATACCAAGATCATCATTTTCAACACCACCTTGTTTTATAAATAGACCTGCGATGTCCCCTTTTGATATTTTATCCCTCCTACCACCGCTTACAAAAACAGTTTGCCATCCAGTAGGCTGAGGCGGATAATTATCTGTAAGGTCTTCCACAGGAGGTTCTGAAATAAAATCTGGTAAAATTTCATCAGTCCATTTTAATATATAGGCAGCTCCTTGATTTTTCATTCTTGCGGTACGTCCATTCCTATGAACAAATTCATGTTTGTGGCTAGGTAAATGATAGTGAATAATAAAGTCCAACTCAGGGATATCGATTCCTCTTGCTGCCAGATCTGTTGCTATTAATAATCTATGCGTTCCATTTCTAAATTTAATTAGAGCGCGTTCTCTATCTTGTTGCTCCATACCACCTTGAAAAATTCCATGTTCAATATTATTCTCTAAGAGATAGTCACTTACTCGCTTAATACTGTCTTTAAAGTTACAAAATATAATGCCTGACCTTTCTCCTAGATGGCAGAGAACCTTGTACAACGTTTCAAGTTTGTCCTTCTCTGGAGATTCAAATAGCTTCAAAGAGAGCTGAGCACCACCTTTATCATGGAAGTCAAGCTTTATAGGATCATCGAATTTTATAAATCTGGGGATATCAATATTTGTAGTGGCTGATGTAAGGATAGTCCTTTCAAGATTTCTTAGATCTTCAACAATTTCTTCCATGTCAGCATCAAAACCAATTTCCAGAGATTTATCAAATTCATCCAAAACTAAAAAGCGTACACTGCTCACATCAAATGTTTCTCTTCGGATATGATCTGCCATTCTACCTGGAGTACCTACTATGATCGTAGGCGTATGCGTGAGTTCTATTTTATCTTTTTTTATAGTTCTACCCCCATAGACCACATTGGTTTTATAACCAGTGCCCATTTGTCTTACCACTTGTTCTATCTGTATTCCTAGTTCTCTGGTAGGAACAATTATCATAGCTTGTACACCTTCGAGTTCATCATCTATTAATTCGAAAATAGGCATCAAAAAAGCAAGTGTCTTGCCAGTACCAGTCGGAGAACTGATCATGATTTCACTATTTTTAAGGATAGCATTTTCTACAGCTAATTGCATCTCGTTTTGTGCTTCTATGCCAAGCTTCGATAATAATTCCTTTTTAGTCTTTTTTGATTTTACCATGTTGCAAAGTTACCCCCCTTTGTGGTAATGTCATTTTATTTTAAGCTTTTTCCATTCATAAGGCAACCATTTATTAATATGTTAGGTATTGGGAAGTATATATTGTGATCGAGAAATAAGAGATGGTTTCAATTTCAAAATTTATATTTCATTAGATGAGCCATACAAGATCATTTGTATAAAGAACATATTCTGTACTCCTCATATAATTAGGATGTGTTTTTATGATATTTTATAATTCCATTAGCTTAGATAGCTTATATATCAAGAATGTATAGATTTTTCTGCAGTAAAGGCCTACAAGTGGCCATGGATCTGCATTTATAATATTTTAGTTCTAAATCTTAAAATAATTCAAAATGAAAAAAACATTATATCTACAATTTCATTGGTCAAGTTTATTACTCGAGAGAGTATTATTAATATTTACTTTTTTGGTTTCATTTTCACTTCTATCATCAGCTCAGTGTGATGGTGGAGAGTTAATAGGTGGTCCATTTGAATTTTGTGTTGATGGCAAAGCGGATATGGTATCGGGAATTACCTTAGCGGATAATACAGATTCTATTAATAATACGTGGGTAGTAACTGATACGTCCGGGAATATACTAGGATTGCCACCGATGCCAGGAGTTGTTGATTTTAATGCAGCGGGCGTAGGTGTTTGTTTGATATGGAATATTGCATATGAAGATGATATAGAAGGTCTAGCCATGGGGGGTAATGTATCTGACCTAGTTGGGTGTCATGGGTTCTCGAATTCTATAAGCGTTACCAGAACAGAGGTAAATGGAGGAACTTTAGAAGGTGGCCCATTTGAGTTCTGTGTAGACGGGACACCAGATATGGTTTCTGATATAACATTAACAGAAAATGATGGGATGAATAATGCTTGGCTGATAACTGATGAAGGTGGAAATATATTAGGTCTGCCACCGATGCCTGGAGTTGTTGATTTTGATGCTGCTGGCCCTGGAGTTTGTCTTATTTGGAATATTAGTTTTCAAGATAGTCTAGTTGGATTGTCAATGGACAACAATGTTTCTGATTTAGAAGGGTGTTATGGATTGTCGAATTCAATATCCGTAACTAGATCAGCTACAAACGGAGGTTCTTTAGAAGGAGGGGCATTTGAATTTTGTGTAGACGGAATATCAGATATGGTTTCAAATATTATACTTTCTGGAAATGAAGGTAGTAATAGCCAGTGGGTAGTTACGGATGCAATGGGTCTGATATTAGGATTGCCACCGATGCCGGGAATTGTTGATTTTGATGCTGCTGGCTCTGGTGTTTGTTTGATTTGGAATGTGAGCTATGAAGAAGGCTTGCTAGGACTAGAAGGCGGGTTTAATATAAATGATTTGGACGGCTGTTATGGAGTATCTAATGCAATAACTGTAGTTAGAACTACCGGTGGAGCTGCATGTGATGAAACTTGTCTAGCCTCAGGTGGAGTATTAGAAGGAGGACCTTTCGAATTTTGTGTAGATGGCACACCAGATATGGTTTCCGGTATCACATTGAATGGAAATGAAGGAACGAATAGTGCCTGGGTTGTTACAGATGTGGCTGGAAATATTCTTGGGCTTCCACCAATACCAGGAGTTGTTGATTTTGATGAGGCAGGCGCTGGGGTTTGTTTGATATGGAATCTGAGTTACGAGGAAGGTTTAATAGGTTTAGCTTCTGAAGGAAACATATTCACAGGATTAGACGGATGTTACAGTATCTCAAATGCTATCACTGTCACAAGAATAGCAGTAAATGGTGGTACGCTATCAGGTGGCCCTTTCGATTTTTGCGTGGATGGAGAGGCTGATAATATTTCAGGGATTACTCTAACGGACTCTGATGGTGATAACAATACATGGGTAGTAACCGATACATTAGGAAATATATTAGGATTACCACCGATGCCTGGAGTTGTAAATTTTGATGAAGCGGGCGCTGGTGTTTGTTTGATATGGAACATCAGTTATCAAGATGGATTGGAAGGTTTAGCTGGAGGGAATAATGTGTCTGACCTTGCTGGTTGTTATGGTTTTTCAAATCCAGTGACTGTTGAGAGAACGGCCGTAGATGGCGGTATATTAGAAGGCGGCCCATTCAATTTTTGTGTAGATGGCGAAGCTGATATAGTTTCAGGAATTACTCTAAATGGAAACGATCAAGATAATAATGCATGGGTAGTTACAGATACCTTAGGAAATATATTAGGATTGCCACCCATGCCAGGAGCTGTTGATTTTGACGATGCAGGGCCAGGGATATGTCTTATTTGGAACATCAGTTACCAAGATGGATTGGAAGGTTTAGCTGGAGGGAATAATGTAGCTGACCTTAAAGGATGTTATGGGTTTTCAAATCCGATCACAGTTACAAGAAAAGAAACTAATGGAGGAGCATTAGTAGGAGGGCCATTTGAGTTTTGTGTTGATGATGAACCAGATAACGTATTTGGTATTTCACTTTCTGGAAACGAAGGAGATGAAAGTGCCTGGATAGTGACTGATACTTTAGGTAATATATTAGGATTGCCACCTATGCCAAGTGCTGTTGATTTTAATCTAGCAGGACCAGGTGTCTGTTTGGTTTGGAATATTAGTTACGCAACGGGTCTAGAGGGGCTAGAGGCAGGAAATAATGTATCTGACCTTTCTGGTTGTTATGGGTTATCCAATCCTGTCGAGGTAGTAAGGAAACAACCAATAGGAGGAGAATTAATAGGCCAACTTGAATATGAATTCTGTATTGATGAGGAACCAGATTTTATAGGAGAATTAGAAGTGGTCGGTGCATCAGGGGATAATGGTCAATGGGTTGTTCTAGATCCTGCGACAGGAATAATATTGGGTTTGCCAGATTCTCCTCAAAATGTTGATTTTAACCAAGCGGGCCCTGGATTATGTGTCATGGGTTTTATAACGTACTCAGATGGTCTAACGGGTCTTGAAGTAGGACAATTAGCTGTTGGCTTGTCTGGTTGTATAGGGTTTAGTGATGCATCGGTAGGAATTACTAGAGTTACTGAAGGAGATGTATGTACGACCAGCACAGATGATGAAGAATTGTTTGGTAACGTCATAGTTTATCCAAATCCAGCTTTTAATGCTATTGCTATAGAAGTGGAAACGTATGGTGGAGGAGGCAATATTAGTTGGGCACTTATCGATGGCTTAGGAAGACAATTGAAAGCTTCCAATAATGTAAATGCTAGTAATGGAATAACAGTAGATGTAAGTGATGTCCAATCAGGAATATATTATATAAAAGTAGGCATAGAAGATAGGTATATACTAAGAAAAGTGTCTGTTTTAAAATAAATATTTATTTTTTTAGTTTGTATTAAATACTGAGTTGTAAAAACGGCTCAGTATTTTTTGTTAGCAATGGAATATTTATTATTTCATTTTCTGATCGAGCAATATGGATAAGAAATTTACCTTTGGATCAGATTCAATTGAATGCATTTATCATTTAACACTTTTAGCAATAAATAGAAAACGTCACGATGGATATAGATCAGCTAAAGATAAAGTACCTTCCAAAAATAATAGGAGGGGGCATAAATGCCATAGGGTTAATTGCCCCTCAAAAGGCTATATCTATTGCACTCGATATATTTCGAACACCTAGAAGGGGTAGGGTGCAATCCTTTCAAAAGAAATTCTTGAAAAAATTTAATAATATAGAATTGTCTTTTGATAATATGCCAGTTGCGACTTATGATAATGGTAAGTCTGGACGTAAAATCCTTCTCTGTCATGGATGGGAATCAAATTCATACCGATGGAGGAAGCTTTATAACGAATTGAGCAAAACGGATTATAATGTGATTTTCATAGATGCACCTGCTCATGGGGGCAGCGGAAGCGAAAAGTTTGATGGCAAAATATATGCTGGTTTTATCGGAGCGGCCTTTGATCATTATAAACCAGATATATTGATAGGACATTCCGTTGGTGCATATTCAGCTATATATGCTATGTCAGAATATAAACCTGCTTACGTTCAGAAAGTAGTCATTTTGGCGTCTCCTGATAAATTTACAGACATCAGCGAGAGATATTTTAATATGATAGGGCTGAGCACAAGACTTAGACATAAATACTTCAATAAAGTAGAAAGTATGTTTGGACTGCCAGCTCAATACTATAACGCTGCCGATTTTGCAAAGAACATTGCTGCAGAAGGAATCATCATTCACGATAAAGAGGATACAATAAATCTTTTTTATGAGGCAGAAGCAATTCACAATTCTTGGCCCAATTCAAAACTTATTTCAACTTCAGGTTTTGGACACAGCCTTCAGGATGAAAGTATCTACAAAGAAATCTTAGACTATATTGATTGATTTAAATAAGATCATGTAACATTTTATATTGTTTTGGGGTGAAATCGGTGTCTACAATTAACATCATAATGAATTTTCATTTATTAATTATTACTTAAACTCCCAGTGACATTGAGCCTTTCTCGATATTCAAATTCTTTTTAAATTCTATATCCTCTTTTAGCTTGGATAATTAATTTCTATTCTTACTTTTGCAATCTGTGAGGGCTATACGGTCAGCTCCTGCTGAACTCCCCCAGGTCAGAAATGAAGCAAGGGTAGGCGGTTGTAGCGACTCGGTGTAGTCCCTCACTTTTTTTTTGCAAAAGTCTCCTTGCAGTCCATATTCAGATAATCGAAGTTCGTGGAATGAGAGTGATTTGATAAATATTGGTGGCTATGCCCCATGAACGTTTTTTCATTCGAGATATAAAAGATATAAATCTGGCTGATTTTTAATTGTAAGCCATTTTATAATAATTGAAAAATCTATCTTTACATATGAAGTTTTTCGTCGATACAGCAAATTTAGAGCAAATAGCAGAAGCCAAAGCATTTGGAATTCTTGACGGTGTGACCACTAACCCATCATTGATGGCTAAAGAAGGAATCACAGGTGAAGCAAATGTTCATGCACA
>JBLHWH010000096.1:0-24124 GCA_047628935.1 Halioglobus sp.
CGGATCCTCCTGCTTGTGGTCCACAGTCTTGTGTATAAGATAGTAAACTCCATCCTAAACATATGATCAGACTGAATACTCTAATGATATTTGTATTCATTATAATATATTTTATGTTTAAAAAGAATTTATTTACCCGCTGTATCTGTGTTGCTTATAGTGTTACTTTCAGATTTTACCATCATAGCTTCTAACATAGATAGCCTATCCTCGATACTAGCTGAACTTGACTTAAGTGTCTTGTTTTCTTCCGTCAACCTATCATTGGCTGCCTGTAAATCCATGATCATCCGATACATCTCTTGAGATGCAGATACATTGAGCATAGCAATGGCATCGTAGTCTACCGATCTAAAATCATCTACATATTTACCATAGACAAAAACGTTTTCTGGTTTTTCTTCTATTAATACTGTAAACGTATGCGCATCAATAACGCCAACTACTTCAACTTCACTTAATTCTTGATTTAGCGTTTTTAGGTCTATTTTATCCCCTACTTCAAATTCATGGGCTTTATTCGTGTTAATCTTTAATTCACCTTCATTGAATTCAAATGAATTTGCCACTTCATAAACATTAGGAATCACTGATCTTGTCTTGCTTATGGCATTTGGTAGAACTTCTTCTACTTGTTGTGCAATCACTTTTTTCTGTCTTCTCTTTTCTTTTTTGATATTGTCTATATGATCATATTCCGTGATCTCTATTTGATTGAGTAATGCTAAGTCGGATTTAGCATTTGATTGTTGAAGATTCGTTTTCATCCGTTGATCTGAAGACGTGAATGAAGCAATCCCGTAGATATTTTTTTTTACTATTATTGACTCTTCAAATAAAGCACAAATGTCATTTAAAATTAGAGGGTTTCCTGGAGGGAGGTTTGGTGCGTTAGAACTAAATTCATCTAAGCTATTATTATTGAACCAAGTTGCATATGTAATGTTCTGCCAATCGGGTTGGATTTGACTTGCAGTTCCAACGTGTAATGTGGTATTTGGCTCTCCAGCTGCACTACCGATACCAAGACGTCCTTCTGTAGTAAGTGTCATTTTGGGGCTAATGCTGTTATTTATATGGAAAGTAAGATTATCGGCATCTGCTCCTATTCCAGTATCACAATTATGAATACTAAGATCTACATTTCCACATACATAATCAGCACCATCAAGGGCTACACCTTTAGCTTTCACTTGGCCGGAAAGTGTTACATTACTAGCTGTAATAGTGTATGTAGTTGTAATAGAACTTGTTAAGAGGTTTCCAACAATTTCTGCTTCATCACTTACCACAAACTTTCCGTTACCATCAAAATTAGCGGACTCTCCATTTGCAGCCAAAGAATTCACAGCCATAGCATACGGCGCATAGCCCAATTTAGTCCGAGGAGAGAGTTCTTTATTATTAGTGGTCACACCTAAGTAGAGTTGGACACCAAAGTCACCAGGCACCAAAGGCACGACACTCCCCAATTCATGACTATATACACCACTTACTACTTCTACCGTTGCTGGCTCCATCCAAATATCATCTCCTCCTTCAACTTGATTATACAATTTGAATAAGATTGATTCGTCACCATCTGGCACCGCAGTACCAGATATATTCTTTAGAGTACTTTGAATACTGATGGTTGGGTTTTGAGCCATTGCTAGTGTAGAAAATAGGATGCTAATAGCAATGCAAGAAAATTTTAGGTGCTTGATCATAATTTGTAAATTGAGTATTTTTATAATATAATTTAGGTTAATTGTCTGGCTTAGATTTATTGCTATGGAAGTGATTTGAGGACGGCGCCCTATACTCTTTCATGCTTAGTCCTCTTTCGGGCAGCGTTAATTCTATGGCGCAAAACTATGTCGAAGAGATGTGTTTAACGTGGTGAAAATTGACAATCATGTGGTGAAAATTGACATTGTTGACACTAGAATGTCCGTATAGATCAATTTTGTTGAAACCAATAAATTTTTCAATAAAAAAAACATGCTTCTCTCTACTATGAGAATAAAGACTAAATTCGTTCTTAAATTATCCTTGTTTGAATTTTAGATTTAGAGCGTGCATTCTTCCTTTCTTTTTTGCTTTCTTCATATTAGCACTACCGAATACTTCTTTGAGTCAAGACTATATGACCCAAGTCCAATGTTTTGGGTTGGAGGAGGGGCTTTCCGATTATAATATTAAAGAGATTTTTCAGGATTCCAGAGGTGTCATTTGGATAGCTACTCAATATGGCCTCAACAGATACGATGGCTCTTCCATAAAGGTATATACCAAGGAAGACCTTGGCTTACCTAGTGACTGGATAGTTGATATAGAAGAAGATGCAAATCAGATGCTATGGATAAGAAGTAATCAGCTTTCCTACCTACGATCCACCCGTATATTTGACCCAATTACAGAAAAATCAATGAGTATAGCGGAATACACGGGGTCTCCTTTCAATTCTGAATTATTGAACCGTCCGATGTCTCCTCTGTATAATGGTTCCAATATGTTTGTGCAAAAAGAAGATGCTGCGTTCAACTACTATGAGTTAAAAGGGAACCAATTAAGGTTCGCTTTTAAGATTAGAAGTGATGCTATAAATTTTCAGCACCGTTCGTTTTTATATGCTTATAAGTTATCTCAAGATACTTTTTTGATTGGAGCTGCAGATGATAAAAGTATATATGTCAACAGCAAAGGAGAAATCTTAAGAATTGCCAACCCAGCAGAAAAATTTAGTAAAAGTATAGATTTAGCATTTAATGGAAAAATTGATGGTTTAAAGGGAACCGAGCAAATAATATCCAAAAACAATATAAAGTATTCATTTTATGAGGATACCCTAAATATATATAGTAATTCCGGGAAATTATTAGAGAAAAAGAATTTGGATGTCAAAAGCAATAAAACGAGTTCCCATAAGAGAATTATGTTCGATGACCACCATGGAAACATTTGGATTAATAGTCAGCAACGATCCTTTTGTATACTGAGCTTAAAAGAACAAAAGTTTAAGGTTGAAGCATTTGACGAATCCTCCGCATCCTTGTTTAGAGGGATTCTTAAAACCGACGATGGTACCATTTGTGCAATCGGGGGAAGTAATGAATTGAGACAAGCTTTTCTATATCAAAAGCCTTCAGAAGGTACAAGTTTTATGACAAATGGTAGTTTCGGATTTGGCATACTGGAAGCTGATTCTAGTAACCTTTGGATCGGTAATTACGGCTATCTAACTCATTATAATTTAAAAAACCAAGACTTCCGATATTACCGTTCCAACACTACATTTTGGCAACCCTATAAAAGCCCTGATCGTAATATTTGGTGCGGAGCTAGTAACGGATTACTCAAACTGGATTCGCTTACCAAACAATTGAATCATTTTAGAGATTATAGTAATTTTCCGATTCTAGAAAAATCAACTGTTTATGCTTTTCATACCAATGAGCAGGGCACGTGGCTCTCTACTTCTGCAGGTTTGTTTCTGGTAGATTTGAAGCAGGAAATAATCTTGGAATATTATAGCAAAAATCAAGAAGGAGCATTCTATATTCCAACCGACCATATTGCCCACTTTCATGAAGACCAAGCCGGCATTTTTTGGCTGGCCACCAAAGGGGACGGTCTTATCCGATGGGATCCTAAAACGAAAAATAGCGAAGTGTTTTCAAAGGCCAATACAAGTCTTTCACATGATGTACTTTACGGTATTTATGAAGATGACTTTAATAATCTCTGGATCTCCAGTTATAGGGGTTTGATGTCCTTCAACAAAACGAGCCATCTTGTAACCACTTACAGGGAAGAAGATGGTATCCCACATAATGAGTTCAATACCATTTCTCATCATCAAGACAAGGAGGGGAATATGTACTTCGGTACTCAAAATGGGTTTGTTCATTTTCATCCAAGAGATTTTATTCCCGAAAAGACGGACTATCCATTTATTATGTCCGCGTGCGCTAAGGAGCTGCTAGAAAATGATAGCATTATAAAACTGACTGCACAGCTATTAGAATCTCATGAAATCAACTTTTATCCATCCGATAAATCAATCAACCTCGACTTTGCACTCCTTGATTATCAAAATTTATCTGGCATTCAGTATAGCTATAAAATAGAAGGTTATCATCAAGATTGGATTTACCAAAAGGCATCTTCTCTCCATATATTTGGATTGCCTTATGGCGATTATAAATTATTCTTGCGAGCGAAATCACCAGGAAGTTATGATTGGATAGAATATCCAGAGGTCATCAGCATAAAAGTGAAGAAACCATTTTATTTAGAGTGGTGGTTTATTGTAGCCAGCATCTTAGCGCTTGGTTTACTGGTGATTTATATTGTTCGAAGACGTACGCAAAAGTTAATTGTCCAAAAGAAAGAATTGGAACAACTTGTTGTAAACCGTACCGCTAAAATTGAAGAACAAAACGAAGAACTAAGAAGTCTAGATAAAGTAAAATCTAACTTCTTTGCCAATATCTCTCATGAGTTGCGTACACCATTGACCTTGATTTTGGGTCCGTTGTCTTATATCTTGGATAAGCCTGATGCATGGCAAAAAGAGGACGTACAAAAGCAATTACTTGTCATGCAGCGAAATGGTAAATCTCTGCTAGAGTTGATTGAAGAAATATTGGATCTATCCAAACTAGAAGCCAATAAAATGGAATTGGAAGAAGAAGCTACTTCCATCCGTGAGTTTTTTGAACACATTTTTTCGGTGTTCGAACCGCAATTTCAAAGCCTTGGAGTGGATTATGATTTGAATTTCGAGTTGCAAAATCCTGATCAGTTTGTTTTATTGGATAGAAAGAAGATGGAAAAGATATTGAATAATTTCTTAAGCAATGCCATTAAATTTACACCTAAAGGGAATAGAATTACATTGCTTATATCAGAAACGGAGGATCAATTAAACATTAAGGTAAGCGATACTGGGAAAGGTGTTCACCCCAATGATCTACCGTTTATCTTCGAGCGTTTCTACCAGTCCAAACAAGAAGATCAGAAGCTATATGGTGGAACTGGTATAGGATTGGCTTTGGTCAATGAATTTGCCGAATTAATGGGTGGCAAGGCATATGCCGAAAGTACATTAGGTGTAGGGAGTCAGTTTTACTTCGAACTACCTTTAAAGCCAGTTTCCGTGGAAAACTTTGTCTCTAAATCGGCCATTACAATAGTCAATAGTGAATTTGAAGAAGAACCAATAGATAGCATAGGCACTGATTTTACTATTCTCGTGGTAGAGGACAATGAGGACATGCGAAACTTTGTATGTCAATTGCTAGAATCGAAATATAAAAAGATACTTCAAGCTAAAAATGGTGCAGAAGGCTTGGAACAGCTAGAAAAGCATGGCTTGGAAATCCGTCTTGTTATCTCGGATGTTATGATGCCTGAGGTAGATGGATTGACCATGCTTAAGGTGATTAAAAGCAATAAGGAATGGTCAGGTATCCCTGTGGTTATGCTTACTGCTTTGGCTGCAGAACGAGACAAATTAGCTGCATTGACTATAGGTGTGGATGACTATCTGACCAAGCCATTTTCGGTGACGGAATTAATGGCAAGAGTACAAAACCTACTGTATAACTACCACCAAAGAGAGGAGTGGCAAAAAAGCCTTGAATATTTAGAAGGCGAAGACTTCGATAAGACAGATGTAGACGTACCTGAAACTTCTGACCAAGATAAAAAGTGGGTTTTGGAAATAGAAAGTCTAATCAAAGAATCGATAGCATCAGGAGTACCTAGTGCAGAATCACTGTGCATATCATTTAATCTAAGTTCTAGACAATTTCATAGGAAGCTCAAAGAAATTACGGGTTTGACGCCAGGTAAATTCATCAGGGAGGTCCAACTTCAGATGTCCAGAAAAGAGCTCGAAAATGGTGCATCCCTTTCTGTAAAAGAAGTTGCTTTCAACAATGGCTTTGAATTATCTAGTACTTTTTCAAAATTATTTAAAACTCGATTTGGGAAGTCGCCGAGTGAGTATTTGAAGAATAGGGGAGTGGCAGATCTTAGTTGATTGGGTTATTATACCAATTCTTCAGAAGAAAGTAATCTTTATTTTGATAACCCTATAACTAAGATCAGTCCCTAGTAGGGTTCTTGTTATATTGGCACTGTAACTGATTTCAATCATTATGTTTCTAATATTAATCTAGTTAAGTTTACTTTTCTTAAATAAACGAACATGGATACCTCAAGATCAATAATAATGATGGGCGCTACTGGAGCTGTAGGAACAGAAGCTATTAAAGCATTAGCCACTTTTTCTAACTTAAGTAAGCTTTCAATTTTAGGACGTAGAGCATTTGAAGAGATTAAGCATGATACTATTGAGAATTATAAAGTAGATATTTTTGATCCATCTACTTATTCAGAGTTAATAAGTGGTTATGATATTGGCATTTGTACATTAGGAGTAGGAGAGCCCTCTAAAGTATCAAAAGAACAGTTTGTAAAGATAGATAAGACCGCCGTCTTAGACTTTGCCAAAGCCTGTAAATTGGGAGGAGTGACTCACTTTCAGTTATTAGCATCGGTAGGTATTAATGCCAATTCAAGATCCTTTTATCTGAGAATTAAGGGGGAGCTGGTAGGAGAATTGAAAGCACTTAATTTTGATAGACTCAGTATTTTTCAGCCTTCTATGATTATTACACCTACGAATCGATATGGGGTCTCACAAGCATTGATACTTGCAATATGGCCAATCATTGATAAGGTCTTTTTTGGTGCATTGAAGAAATATAAAGGAGTAAAGGTTAGTAACCTTGGATCCGCAATTGCCAACAATATCACTCGGGATGGAGGAAAAGTAGAAATGTTATACTGGGATGATTTTGAGAAAATTAATAAGAAGTAAAATTTAGGGAAGTCAATTTTATGATACAATGTCACGGGAATGGCAGAGGAGCTTTCCCATTTTATTAAAATGTTGCAACGTTTTTAGTACTTTAGGTATCATAAGTATAAGAGCCTTAATCTATTACAATCTAAATCTTACATGCAATGAAAAAATCGCTCACATTTTTCTCAATCATCGCTATCTTGTGTTATCGTTCTATCTTCCAATACAAAGAAGATATCTACTTTCGTAATGACAGTTGTAGCCGATGCGGCAACACTACCGGAAACACCTTATGCTTATTCGGATATTCCGTTTCCGGATCATATTTTTAATGATAATGATACGATCATTGGTTATCGAGCCGGAGTCAGATTAGATAGCTTTGTTTTTGATTTTATTGATGATGATATATCTACTTTAGGAAGGGTGCTATTTTATGATAAGAAGTTATCTGCATTAGAAGATATATCATTTGGCAGCTGTTATATCCAAGAATTATCGTTTACAGAAAGCAAGAGATTTAGTGAAGGTATTAGTGCTCCAACTAGGAGGAAATCTATGCATCTCAATGATCTAGCTTGTTCTAATGCGGATGGATTTAGTTGGGCGATGAAAGAAGATAAACTTAGTAGTATGATTTTATTGCCGCTAACAGATGAGAACGAAATCGGAGCAAATATTGAAGACGTAAAGCTTAAATTAGATAACTCATTATATTATCCCGAATTATTTACAAAAGCATTTGGTGATAGTAATATTTCAGAAGAAAGAATAGTGGATGCACTCGTGCATTTCATTTCTTCAATGACTACTTTTAATTCTAGATTCGACAATGAATTAAAACATGAATTCTCTGGATTTACAGAAACTGAGCAATTGGGAATGGAAATATTTGCAATGAATTGTTCTACTTGCCACAGTCAAGTTGCTCATTCTTTCTTTGGAGAGGATATTTTTATTGATGGAAATATAGTAGAGATTTTTCCTTTCTTCTTTAATAATGGATTAAAAGAGAATACGGATGATATTGGTGTGGGAGAGTGGTTACCAGGATTTGATCACTTATTTAAAGTACCATCTTTGCGAAATATTGAATTGACGGGGCCATAGATGCATGATGGACAATTTACAACACTCGAAGAGGTGTTAGACCATTATTCAGAAGGAGTTGTTGAGAATGAATGGACGAACTTCTTTATTCCAAGTGGAGGATTCAAATTTTCACAAGGAGAAAAAACTGCACTTCTTAATTTTATGAAAACATTTACGGATGAATCATTTCTTAAAGATGTAAAATGGTCTGATCCTTTTGAAAATAGCGTTTCTACGACCGAGCTCAAAATAGAATCTATTTCTCTTCAGCCTAATCCAACAACATAATGGGCTACAATATCTTTTGCAAATGATAATAATGAAGTAGTTGCCGTCAGTATCTATTCACAAGATGGCCGATTACTAAAACATGATAAAATAATATCAGACAGTTATTCGATAGAAAAGGGGGATTATCCTGAAGGGATTTATTTTATCAATTTATTGATGGGAAGTAAAAGAGCTACTCAGAAGTTGATTATCCGGTAGGTTTAACGAAACTTAAAAAAGCAGAAATAAATAGGGCTTGGTGCAGTACACCAAGCCCTATTCATTATAATAATTTCAAGTTCAAAAAGCAATTATACTTCTTCATTCTCTTTCATATAAACTTTGTAATCTACGATGCTTCTATTGATGATTTCCCAAGCCTTCTCTTTGTTTTGGAATTTTTCTACTTCTACTTCCTTGTTCTCCAATTTTTTGTAATCTTCGAAAAAAGCTTTCAGCTCTCTTAGTGCGTGTGCAGGTAACTCTTCGATGTTTTCGATATGACTTACACTCATATCATCAGGAGATACAGCTATGATTTTATCATCCGCTTCTCCACCGTCGATCATTCGCATTACGCCTATCACCTTAGCTCTCATTAGACACATAGGCATTACATTTACCTGCGTAAGTACAAGAATATCTAAAGGGTCATGATCGTCGCAGTACGTCTGAGGAATGAATCCATAGTTATATGGATAGTGCACAGAAGAGTACATTACTCTATCTAATCTGAGGTATCCACTCTCTTTATCAAGTTCATATTTAGTCTTACTTCCTTTAGGGATCTCTATTATAGCTGTTACTATCTCTGGTGAATCCGCCCCTATATTTACTGCATGCCAAGGGTTATTTTCGTTGCTCATCTCTTTTCTTTTTATTGTAATTTGTAACCCAATTTTTTTTGGGGCTGCAAAGGTATGATATTAATCATTATTGTAAAAATAAAAGCCCTCCTTGATTACCAAGAAGGGCTTATTTAACTTTCACTTAAAGATTTCTATTCTTATTTTTTAATAATAGCCAAGTATTTGTTGAGTTCTTCTTTTACTTTAGGCGCTAGTATTACTAGTCCCACCATATTGGGAACCATCATTGCAAATATCATTGCATCTGAAAAATCAATAACGGATCCTAAACTTGCTGCCGAACCAATGATAACAAAAATGCAAAAAATTATTTTATATGTATATTCTACCTTTTTTCCTCTTCCAAAAAGGTAAGACCATGCTTGATAACCATAATAAGACCATGATATCATAGTACTAAATGCAAATAAAACCACGGCTACAGTAAGGACATAAGGGAACCAGCTAATTACTGATCCAAAAGCTGAAGAAGTAAGCAAAATAGCTTGAGCATTATCTAAAGAGCTATTTTCCGCAGCAACATTACCAGTTATAATTAGAACCAATGCTGTCATAGTACAGACAACAACTGTATCAATAAATGGCTCTAATAGTGCTACTAGACCTTCAGATGCAGGGTGATCAGTTTTAACAGCTGAATGCGCTATTGCAGCTGACCCAATACCTGCTTCGTTGGAAAATGCAGCTCTTCTAAATCCTTGGACTAACACACCTACGACTCCGCCGGCTATTCCCACGGGACTAAATGCTCCATTAAATATTTGAGAGAACGCATCGCCAATCATGTCGTACTTAGCTATAAGTACGAATAGAGAAGCACCAACATAAATAACTACCATAAAAGGTACAATTTTATCAGTAACTGATGCGATTTTTTTTATTCCTCCTATAATTACAATACCTACAAATACAGCTAGGATAAGTCCAAATAACCAACCTCGACCATAAAGGAAAGATTGCTCACCACCTGTAACATTTTCAACTAATTGAAATGCCTGGTTGGCTTGAAACATATTACCACCTCCAAATGAACCGCCAATACAGAATATTGCAAAAAGAACAGCTAATACCTTTCCTAAACCTTCTTTACCATCAAGTTTTAATCCTTTTCTTAAGTAGTACATCGGGCCACCATAGATTGTGCCATCAGGACCGACATCACGGTACTTAACGCCTAATGTACATTCTACAAACTTTGAAGCCATACCGATAAAACCAGCTATGATCATCCAAAATGTTGCACCCGCACCACCGATAGATACCGCAATTGCAACACCTGCTATGTTTCCTAAACCAACAGTTGCTGATAATGCAGCCGTCAATGCTTGAAAGTGTGATACTTCTCCTGCTCCTTCAACTCTAATTGTATCGGGGTTATCCTCTTCTCCAGTGATTTTGGATATGTCTACATCTACATGACCACCAGTCTCAAGGTCATCATACTTACCTCGAACTATATTAATAGATGTCCAAAAACCAGTTAAATTGATAAATTTAAAATATACTGTAAAATATAGAGCACCTAGGATAAGTGGAAATAACACCCAAAACACTTTGATGTCTTCTGTAAATGGAATTTGATAGAATATTAATTTTACAAACCAACCTGTTGCAGCACCAAATGCTTTGTCGATTTGTTCGTCAAGTCCCATCCCTTGACCATAAGACATGATTGGCAATAGCACCATCGCAAGGAAAAGTGTAAATTTTGATTTCAATATTTTCATTGGGTAATTTTCATTAATTAAAGTGTTAAGGTAATTTCATTATTTGAGTTATCAAAATTACGGTGAGTGAAGTGTCACTATAGATGAATATTTGATTAAAAACATAAAAGTTAGTTTCGCTCTTTACAAGATCGATTCGTATCCGAAATGTCAGTCTCATGAGCAACAAAGCTTCAGTGACTAATGATGTCAGAAGCAAATATATTCAAAGGATTATCATAGCTGATTATAAGGAGAAAAATTAGATCAAGAAGACTAGCCGCCTGAGTCACGCTGATAAATTAGGAAACAAACGGCTTTGTAATGCAGACGCGCAGAGTCAATAACTCAATAATTCTACAACTCAATAAGTCAGCCGCTGCAAGGTCAGAGACCTTCAGCTCAGGTTTATTCTATATTTTACTTCAAGGGTTGAAGTCGACAACGGGTGCATTTCAAAATGATGCTAAGCGGCATTTTGAAGTTTTTGTTTTATTCTATTCCAATGACCACTTTTATTCAGGACTCTGATATTTATTAATTTTTGTAGCCCCTTTTTCGACCATCGTTGCCCCGCCTTTTTCAATCTTTGTTGCAACACTGTTCTATGGGCTGACTCTATAGCTCCCGATCCGATTAGTAATCCTTTTTTCTATATATTGATCATAGGCCATTCTTGTCTCATTGTTTTTTAAATATGACAATAACTTTGCCTTTTTCTCTTTTTGCTTTTTCGTTTTTGCCGGCAATTCTTTTAATCTCTTTATTATGTATTGATCGCCTCCTTGTTTAAGATCTATACTCGTTTGTTCTTGCCACTTTTTTCTTTCCTTTTTATTTATTACCATCGTTGCATATCCAATTATATGTGTCATCGCATGATAAAAATCTAATATCTGGGAGGATTTCGGGTATTCTGCCTTTATCCAATTGCCAATCCATATCGAACCATCATTGACAAAGACCAATCTTTCATCTAGTCCACTATATTCATCTAATATATGTGACATCTTGTGCTCGAATCTCTTATGTCCACCTAAGTGCGCTACATATTCACTACTCCTAATCCATTGTCTATATTTACTTTGTGGAAGTATTGAGCTGTGTTTAAATACTCGACCTGGCTTGGTTTCTTTCCATTTTTCCTCCCGGGTTAGTAACATCGATCCATCTACTTGACAATAGATATTATCAGATTTGTCTATATCCTCTATTTCGTGATATTCACCTTGTTCAACTTCTTCTGATAATTGATCTCCCATTGAATCTGTTAAACGGTAGATTTCTGTATCGTTGGTTTCTAATTCTAATAAGATTCTAGCAGCTTCTGATCCGTTTTTATAGCACATGCTTTGTCCGATGTACATTAATTTTTCAGACAAATATGGACTGTGTTTTTTGCTCTTCATTGTCTCATAATATTGAGACCTATGAGGCAGAGACACTTTTCCATATTTCATTTTAATCTTTTTTTTACGCCTATTTTCAGTTCGTTTACCTAACGATTCTTCGAAGAGGTGATTTTCAAACTCTTCAAACGATTCTACAAACTCCTTCTCATATGTATAAAAGTCTTCGTGTTTTCCTAGGTTCTCTATTTTATTCAAAAGTTGGCTAAACTTCTCTTTTAATTTAGCCTTATCCATTTTGATGATTTTTGTTGGTCGTTGTAAGTTATAATTTTATTGCGTCATTTTGAAATGCGCCCTTTACAACTCACCAACTCACCAACTCACCAACTCACCAACTCACCAACTCACCAACTCAACAATTATCACTATCTTCCGTTTCGAAAACGATTGATTTTAATTAACGAGATGAAAATGAACAATAGAAGAGATTTTATAAAGAAGGCGGGTGCGCTGTCTATTGCTTTGCCACTGATGGGTGCGGGTATTGGTTGTAAGTTAGGTGCTGAGAAGGACGTGGTCAATGTTAAGGATACAGTATCTGAAGCTGTGAAGTCAGGATTTACTTTAGATGAGTTTGGTATTCAATTATGGTCGGTGAGAGACTTTATGGAGAAAGATGCCAAAGGAACTCTGAAGGCGCTTGGAGAATATGGATATAATACGATCGAAAGTTTCCAAGGAGAAG
The DNA here is from genome assembly GCA_047628935.1 of Halioglobus sp. Classification (GTDB taxonomy): domain Bacteria; phylum Bacteroidota; class Bacteroidia; order Chitinophagales; family Saprospiraceae; genus CAJXUU01. Next base: position 12,894 of record JBLHWH010000096.1, read on the forward strand.
ATGGTGTCTTTTGGGGGATGAAACCAAAGGAATATGCTACCTATTTGTCTGATATTAATCTTAAGACCATTTCTAGTCACTGTGATCCTCAATATGCATTAGACTCTAAAAAGAGGGACGAGTTTAAGAAATTAGTCGATGATGCTTCTGAGATAGGAATGCAGTATCTTATTAATCCATATATGGCATTTTTAAAGACACAGGATGAATTTAAAAAGGCAACTGATGGAATGAATGAATTGGGGCTGATCTGTGAGAAAAATGGCATCCAATACTGTTATCATAATCATGCATATTCATTCCAACCAATAGATGGGGTGCTACCTCAAGATATTATGATGGATGGAACAAAAGGAGGTCCCGTAGGATTTGAAATGGATATATATTGGGTAGCTGCTGCTGGAGCTGATCCTATAGCATGGCTCAAAAAACATCCGAATAGATTTGTACTGAGTCATGTGAAAGATAGATACAAAGAGACAAAGATTGCTGAAATTATGAAAGACGAAAATGTAGATGATAAAACTGCAGTTTCAGCATCTTGTGTATTGGGTACGGGACAACTTGACTTCCATAAGATATTAGCGGTAGCCAAGGCGAACGGAATGAAGCGGTACATAGTAGAACATGAAAGATATGATGACATGACATCTTTGCAGGCAGTCGAAAAAGATGCTTCTTATATGAAACAGTTCAGAGTTTAGTTAAAATTTATTTCTCGGATAGATAATAATATTGAAGGCTTATGGTTTATTTCATAGGTCTTTGATATTTTACAGGACCATAAATTTCAAAACGGATAAGATATCTTTCCTATTCATAAAAACTTTCAAGTTTTGATTGATTTATTGTAGGAATAAGAACATAAGTCATACCTTAAATTTTTGAATAAGATCAATTCATAAACCCAATATAAAATTAACATCATTTTTTCATTGTCTAACCAATGCCGGTTTAACTATTATTTAGAATTTTTTAACAAACTGTTTTCTTTTTAAAAGAAACTATTTGATATAATTATTTGTAGTAATACTTAACACACGTGATTTAAATTATTTATAATTTGTATCGTCTTAGATAATTCACAACCCCAAAATTTGAAATAATATGCGACAACTAAAGATCACCAACAAAATCACGAATAGAGAGAGTGTCGCACTTGAGAAATACCTTACAGATATAGCTAAAATAGATCTTATTAATGCTGAAGAAGAAATCAGATTAGCAAAACTCATAAAGCAAGGAGATAAAGATGCACTTGAGAAAATGACTAAGGCGAATCTCAGATTTGTAGTCTCTGTTGCTAAGCAATATCAAAACCAAGGGTTGTCACTGCCAGATCTCATCAATGAAGGTAATGTGGGGCTTATGAAAGCGGCTAAACGGTTTGATGAGACGAAGGGATTTAAATTCATTTCTTATGCCGTATGGTGGATTAGGCAATCAATTTTAGCGGCAATAGTAGAGTACAGTAGACTTGTAAGATTGCCGCTTAATAAGGTGACTTCATACAATAAAGTGAATGAAGCATATGTCAAGTTTACACAGCAGTTTGAGCGAGAACCTAGTCATGAAGAGTTAGCCGAAATATTGGAAGTGAAACCAAAAGAAATAGCAAATATGCTACGTGGTGGAAACAGGCATGTATCTATGGATGCTCCAATCAATAGCGATGAAGGCGCAGCTACAAGAATTGATTTGTATTCATTGGGAGATGAAGATAGCCCAGATTTAAAGCTAATGGAACAATCTTTGGCTGATGAGATTTCTCATGGACTTAGTTTATTATCACCTAGAGAAGTAGAAATCGTATCATATTATTTTGGGCTGAACGGTAAAAACTCACATACCCTTGATGAAATAGGCGATATGTTTGGGCTAACTAGAGAACGTGTAAGACAGATCAGAGAAAGAGCGATCAGAAGATTGAGAAGATCAGTTAATAGAAATGCTCTAAAGAGTTATTTGGGTTAAGTCAGGTTTAAGTAAGGGTTAAGATTATTTATTTAGATTTCATGGTTTGTGATATTAGTGTTTCTCACGAATCTAAATTTCACGTACTTTGATTTAAAATTCTCAAACTATGCCGGCTCCTGATCCGAATCAGAAATTTCCACTCCCGAATTACGACAGATTATGCTTTCTCAAAAATATAATCACAGACCCAAATATCATCGTAGGAGATTATACATATTATGACGATTTCGAAGATGTAACGAATTTCGAAAGGAATGTCAAATATCATTTCGATTTCACTGGAGATAAATTGATTATTGGTAAGTTTTGCATGATCGCTTCAGGAGTCACTTTCATAATGAACGGAGCCAATCATCTCACCGATTCGATTTCTACTTACCCGTTTGCCATATTTGTAGAAGATTGGAAGGATGCCATGGAAGGGAAAACTTATCCCTCAAAAGGAAATACCATTATTGGAAATGATGTTTGGATAGGGTATAACGCTACAATAATGGCAGGTGTAACGATTGGAGATGGTGCTATTATAGCGACCAATGCGACTGTTGTCAAAGATGTAGCCCCTTATACTATTGTTGGTGGGAATCCTGCGAAGGAAATTAAAAAACGATTTACTGATCTAGAGATAGAGCGATTGTTAGATCTTAAGTGGTGGGATAAAGATATTGATTGGATTACTGAGAATGTGCAGAAGTTGACAGGGAGGAATATTAAGGATTTCATATAAATGTCAGTCAGTAGAGTAGTCCATTATTAATATGAATCTTATTGCTAAATAAATAGCTTTAAAATAAAATCTTTACTTCTTCCTATTCATACTTTGCACAGCTTCCTCAATACCTCTTGGCGTCAGTTCATACATATCGACCATTTCCTTTATCACTTGTATAGAAAATGTATGATGCCAGTATCTTTTAGGTTCAGGATTCAACCAAACAACTTTTTTGAAATGTTCAGTAATAGCGTGATAAGTTTCTCTACTAGTCCTGTTAAGTTCATATGCTGCCATTGATGCATCACCAATGATAAATACTCTATAATCAGGGTTCTTTTTTAGGAGCCTCTCTATCGGTATATGTTTTGATCGGTGTGCATCTTCATAGATGTAGTCATAGATTGTATTGTGGAAGTAGTATGTTTCCAGATCATGCGCAAACCTCGTCTTCATCTTCTTGAATAATGCTCTGACGGGCCTGATATGCGCATCCATAGAATAGCCTCCATTATCGATCAGAAGAAGAACTTGTAATTTTTCATCAGTTATACTCCTCATCTCTGGAAGGAATAGTCCGCCTCGCTTGAGGCCTTGATTTATCGTTTCAGGAATATCCAACTTATCGTGAGCCGTTTCTTCTACTATGCCTTTGAGTGCTGCCAATGCTGCATCTACATTGTTGTCATTCAAGATTGAATCCATGTCTACAGGGAAGAATTTACGATCGTTGAGCACCTTTCGAGCCATTTTACCTCCACCTGAGCCACCTACACGGATACCGTCTTTAGCCGCACCTCCATGACCATATGGAGATGTCCCTCCAGTTCCAACCCAATGACTACCTCCCGAATGACGAGATTTTTGCTGGTCCATTACCTCTTTCATGCGTTCTAACAATTCTTCTAGTGTTAGATCAGAGTAATCTGCCATTTTATCAAGATGTCTTCTTGTTTTATCACCGACTCCTTCCTCGCCATCTTGGTCTTCTTTGTTTCCATCGTCACTATCCCAGATTTGCCTTCCATCTATAATTTCCTTAATATCGTAAGTAGTGAGATGCACATCATCCAAGAATTTATTGACTAGGTCGTCTGTATCCAAATCATCTCCAAATCGATCAAGATTATCATCTCTCCATTGACGGAAAGTTTCAGATCTAGCTACAGCATCATTCAGTCGATCCCCATTTTGGATGTCAATATTTAAGAAGTAATCATAATAGGCTCTTGTAAATGGCCCGATCATTTCCGGATCCTTCACCACTATACCTTTCAGCACACCAAACATATCTCCGAGTGTTCTAACCAATCCACGATCCATAGCCTTTTGCAACAGCAATAGCGTCCTTACATCTGCAGGGAGATCATATTCACGGAACTTTTGCGGTAGGGTAGAGAACATTGGATTAGTTTTGAATTAGGAATGTTGAATGTTGAATTGCTAATCAGGATATTTATGGAATTACTAATTACGAATGTTGAATTTATAGTCTTGAATGCTAGTTTTAGAAATAAATAATTCAATTTAGTGCTGAATCATTTTAGGGAAGAACAAAGTTTGTCAACATCATAAAGCGATTCAAACGATTCAAACGATTTAGCGATCAAGTGGCTTGCGGAGCAAACATGGAGATCATTGTAACGAATTACAAATTCGTGGGATCATTTCACAAATTTCTTAATTAGGCCCACTTCTACGATTATAGTCTTCTTCATTTTTTAAGACCATTTTTTGGATTCGTTCTAGATCGGTTTGTGTTTTTATGAGTGCACCGATGCCCTCTAGTTTTTGTATCTTTTCTATGGCTTCTTTCGTGGTGTATGTCTTTACATACTTTAGCCAGTTCAGTAACTCCCTTGTTGTTGGAGATCTTTCGAGGCCTAGTTTTCTCAATTGATAGAAAATATCAAGTGCAACATCCACAATTTTAGTTTCGATTTTTGGATAGTGCTTACTCACTATTTCTCTCATCAAATCTGGCTCTGGGAATTGTATGTAATGATAGATACATCGTCCTTTGAATGCTGTAGGTAATTCTTGCTCTCTATTCGATGTGATGATGATCACTGGCATATCTTCTTCTGATATTTCAATGACTTCTTCGGATTCAGGCATGATGAACTTTCGATGGCTTAGTGCGTACAATAAATCATTTGGGAATTCCCTAGGGGCTTTATCTATCTCATCAATCAATAAGACAGAATGTGGTGTGCTATACGCTCTTGCTGCCGGCCCTTTGGCTACATAATCTGCCAATTTCTCAGGATCTCGACCACCCGTACTTAATCGTGTGTCCAGTCCTTTTTCTTCTCTTTGCGCATTTAGAATTTCAATCTGAGAATCACGTAGATACTTTACATGATCAAAACGAGCTACGAATTGCTCCACATTACTCTTCGACCCTGTAGCATAGACAAATAAGTCTAAGTCTTGATCGGCTGCATATTGAATAGGTAATTCTGTTTTTCCTGTTCCAGGCTCACCTTCTATCAATAAAGGCATACCTAATACTCGTGCCATATGAAATGCTTGTGCCAGTTCCATGTCACAAAGATACTTCTCAGAGCCGGTCCAAAATTCTGTTTTTGCCATTCGATTTTACTTTGGCGGCAAGATAGATCATAATATTATTTAACCAATCATTTTTGATTTACCTGTTTAGATTTTAGTGATTTTTTGTGAATTAGTTTTTTTTCCATCAGAAAACCTTATGATATAGCTACCGTTTTCTAAATGGCTAAGATCAATGATACTCGAGTAGGATTGTGTCATGATTTCTTTGCCTAGTATGTCAAAAACAATCGCTTTTAAATTGTTATTGTTTCCTTCAATATTTAAAAGGCCAGTTGTAGGGTTAGGGTAAAATGAAGCAGCTAATTTGTTTTCTTCAATAATATTTGAGATTGTACAATCATAGCCTGCATCAACTATAGTCCATCCATTATTAGATATTAAATCCAACCTAGCATCTTTTCCATTACAATATTTGATTCCTTCTGCTCCAAATATTACATTAGGTTGTACATTCTGTTGCGACCAGCCTAATAATAAAGCATCATAATTATCTGTTGATAATCCGGATTTCTCAAACATAAACTCCATATCAGTTACATTACTAACATCCCAATTGCTTAAGTCTGAATTGAAAGAACTTGCAGAATTAAACATAGCTAACATCATAGTTACATTACTGACATTCCAATCACTTAAATCTGCATTGAAAGAATTTGCTCCTGCAAACATGCCGAGCATATTAGTAACGTTGCTTACATCCCAATTGCTTAAGTCTGAATTGAAGGTAGGTGCCCAATTAAACACTGTTCTCATGTCCGTTACATTGCTCACGTCCCAATTACTTATATCTCCATTGAATGAACTAGCAAAGCTAAACATAGAAGCTAAATTTGATACATTACTGACATTCCAATCGCTTAAATCTGCATTGAAAGAACTTGCAGACTGAAACATTTCAGTCATATCAGTCACATTACTAACATCCCAACTACCTATCTCAGCATTAAAAGATTCTGCCCCCATAAACATCCACCACATAGACGGAACATTACTAACGTCCCAACTACTTATATCCGCATTGAAAGATTTTGCATTGCTAAACATAACCTCCATATTAGTCACATTACTAACATCCCAGCTGCTTATATCTGCATTGAAGGATCTTGCTCCTGCAAACATGCCAAACATATTGGTAACATTACTCACATCCCAATTGCTTATATCTGCGTCGAAATTAGTAAAATTAAGAAACAGATATTCCATAGTCTCTACATTCCTAGTATCCCAATTACTTAGATCTACATTGAATGATGGATCTTCCCAAGCAAATGGCCTATCCATATTAGTAACATTACTTACATCCCAGTCAGGCATTGGGCCATATTGATTGTTGGTGCACATGCCGTCTACTGGGTGTGTAGATAAACAAGATTGAATAGCGTCTCGAAAGTTTGCATCTGTTATTGGTGTTTGAGAAAATGCTATACTTGTTACAAAGCTGAAGAGGAATAGGAGTAATTTTTTCATTGGTTTATCAATTTATGTTTGTAATATACTAACCTGTTTTTATTTATTCTTAGGAAAAGGCAGTGATTCTTGGTTTAAATTGTGTTTTAAGGCTATTGAGAGCTAAAAAATATTCGCTTATAAGGATGATTTAGACTTGAATCATCAATGCCCTTCCTCCATCTCTCCACGATGGATATACATCTTATTTTTCGCCATTGATTTACGAGCTAGGGTATACTTTTGATTGTTGGTTACAAAGTCTCTTTTGGGAAAGTAGAAATTTTTAGTTTCGAATGAGATAGGTCTTAATTTGTGGCTTTCTATATCAAATGCATAGTATCCCTCATCTGAAGATAGGATCAATTCATTTTTATGGTCCGTCATCATGAAATCACCATTTTTCATATTCTCGGGTAGTGCTATTTCTGTATTTTCTTTGCTGATTTTTTCTTCATTCAGGACGTAAATCGTCATTTTCTTTTTGAAGTTATCAAGAATGTAGAATTTGTTATTTTTTACTATTGTGATAACTTTTAGCTTCGTACATTTTCTATTTATGAAGTCATGGTATGCTGCATGAATATCTTTATTGATGACAAGACTAAACAGATCTTTATCCCAAAATATACCTCCGACCTTTGGTGGTTTCATTCCATTGTCTATGTCGGTTGACGAATCATTGTCTACCGCTCGATTGTACATTTTTATGATATTGTAATATGCTTTTCGAGCATTGCTATATCCTTCTTTGTCAAACGCAGTGTAGAAAGGTGTTCTGACAAAATTCTTGTTATCAAGTATCGATAAGGTCAGATTCTTGTTGTGCTTTGTCAATTCTTCAGAAATGGTGTAGTTGGAATTCGAGTATTTAAAATGGTTGACAGTTTTGTTATACAGTAATATTGAGGAAGTTTCTAAGAACATTATGGTGTCTGTTGATACCATAATCTCCTGCCCCGATTTCTCGCTCATTAAGTGATAATGACCTGTTTTGAGCCCCTTGTTTATTGTCGAATGTTTGAACTTGGTTTCCTGTTTCAGGACTTGGCTCCCATTCTTATCATATAGATAAATGTAAAACTTCGATTTTTCTATCGAAGAAACTAGAAAGCCATATTCATGCAATACTATATCCTTTATTCGCCAATTGGTTTTTTCGGTTAATCTTTTGGAATCAGAAATAGTAATGGATTCAAGTGAATAATTATTAGCAATTAATGTGAAGTCGTAATGGCTCTGAGCATACACATTTATGATTGTATCTATTGATAGATATCCTATATGAGAGATTTTGATATTTGCTCTTTCATCTAAAGTAGAGAAAGTAATATTACCTTCTTCGTCTGCGATAAAGTGAGTTTCTTTATCTACTATCACATGAGATAGAGGTAGACTGTTTCCATTATTGGAATTGATATGGATGTTTATCTTTTTTGCCGATTGTCCAATAAGACTAAAGAAGGTAAGTTGAACCATTAAAATTAAGATCGTGATGCGCATAAGCTTTAGCTTTGAAGCACTAAAATGGTAAACGTAATTGCAATTACCTAACTCATAAACAGGTCTTTACGCTTTCACGACAAATGAAAATAAGAAAAGGTCATTGTAGGCAACATTTTTTACTGGAACGGACTAATCTATTAATTCTTTTACTCATTTTTACACCATGGATTTAAAGTTGCAGATAAGGCTATCCTTACTTCAGATTTTACAATTTTTCATTTGGGGCAGTTGGTTTGTTACTGGCGGCACCTATATGTTGGAGACACTTCAGTTTTCCGGTAGAGAAGTAGGCTTTGTTTATCTCAATTTTTCAATTGCTGCTACAGTAACTCCACTATTTATGGGTGTTTTGGCAGATCGATTGTTCTCAGCTGAGAAGTTATTAGCGGTACTTCATATTCTAGGAGGAGGATTACTTTTTTTGGCAAGTACGATTACCGATTTTACGTGGTTTAATATTGTAATGCTGCTTTATGTGCTTTGTTATTTACCTACGTTTGCATTGTCAAATTCCTTATGCTTTCATCATATTGAAGATACAAAAAAGGACTATCCTAAAGTAAGAGTATGGGGTACTATATCATGGATTGTAGCCGGACTAATGGTAAGTTATCTGAATATTGAAAACCAGGTTACTCCATTCGTAATAGCGGCATCTTGTTCAGTATTCCAAGCATTGTATTGCCTTACACTGCCGAGTACACCACCTACTCCAAGGCCAAAGACAAATTTTCTTGATAGTATAATTGGTCCTGAAATTCGTGAATTGTTTAAAGAAAGGGCATTTTCTATTCTTGTTATTTGCATAGGGTTGATATGTATTCCGTTGTCATATTATTATAGTTTTGTCAATCCATTTTTGAATGAAATAGGAGTAGAAAATGCAGCGGCAAAAATGACCATAGGGCAAATGGTAGAGATAGTATTGTTGTTGGCTTTACCTTGGTTTTTTAAAATTTGGAGGTTCAAGACCATTATCTTTTTAGGGATGTTTGTTTGGGGCGCTAGGTATGGCTTATTTATTTTGGGCTATCAATATAATATGGAGTGGCTTCTGATCATTGGGATTGCTGTACATGGGATTGCATACATATTTTCAATGTTGTCAGCACAGATTTATCTAGATACGATAGTCCCAAACCATTTAAGAAGTACTGCCCAAGGTTTCTTTTCTTTATTAACAATGGGACTCATGGCACTTGTCGGAACCGCAATCGCAGGAGAAACAGTGAATGCGTATACAAATACTGATGGTACCCACAATTGGGAAATGATATGGATGTTACCTTTTATTTTTGGAATAACCGTTTCATTTGTATTTTGGTACTTTTTTAGAAGCAAAATCAAAGCTTAAATTATTCGTTAATAACATCTTCCTTTAAAAGTCTGTTTTGAATATTTTGATTGTTTTTACGGTCTTCGAATTTAGTTTAATATTCAACACATACCAGCCCGAGTTTCCATTAATATCCAGATTTAAGGCGGCTGTGTTTTTAAATATTTGATTAGAAATTATTTGTCCAGTAATTGATTGGACTTCAACTTGGATCTCTTCAAAGGTTTGCCCTAAATCTATCATTAATCTGCTATCCGTTGGGTTGGGACCATAACGAATACTATGTTCATTATTTATACTATTGGTTGCTGTCGTTGGCTCATATAAGAACAGTTTTGCTCGACCTTCAAAATTGCCATTGTTTGGATTTCCTGCTCCACCCATTATTATTTTATTGCCATCATCACTTAATGAGACAGCCGTACCTATTCTATCGCTACTTGTATCTCCTTCTATATCTTGGCCACGTTCAGTCCATGTATCACCAACCAATCTAAAGACCTTGACATGGCCTGAGTTTGATCCATTAGCATCATTGGATGGCGCTCCAGCAGCTACGATTGACCCGTCACCATTTAGACTTAGACTATATCCAAAACTATCAAAATTTGCTACTCCTTTGATCTTCTCACCGAGCTGATCCCAATTTGTTCCATTCCATTCAAAGATTCTTACAAGACCCTCACTCGAACTAAATGATCCAGCCGCGATGCGATTACCATCATTGCTAATGTCAACGCTAAAGCCTGAGTGCTCAGTGAGACTTACTCCGTATAAATCTTCTCCTTGTTGCTGCCATTGAGTCCCATTCAGAAAATAGACTCTAGTTAACCCAGTATTATAAGATCCGAAATCAAATGGACTACCAATAACGATGGTTTTACCATCCTCGCTGAGTGCTAGACTTTTCCCAAATTCCTCGAATGCCTCATTACCGAAAAGGCTTGCTGATGAGGTTGTTGACCAATTATTGTTCGACCAAGAATATATTTTTACATCTCCATTATTGAAGGCATTTTGATCGGAAAGTGGTGCAGAAACAGCAATGGTATTTCCATCAGAACTTATGTCTACATCCCATCCGAATTGATCATCTCCTGTATTGCCCGCTAGTGTACTTCCTTTATCTATCCAGTTGTTTCCATTCCATTGATATACGTAGGCGTGACCGTCATTGTTCCCCGCGCTATCATCAGGAGCACCAACTATAATGCTGTTGCCATCTTTACTCAGACTGATTGACCACCCAAAATCTTCTCCAGGGATAGTACCCAGGATGGGAGAGCCTTTCTGTGAATAACCCGTATCAGTTACATGATACACTTGCACCTCACCACTAGGGTTTTGTTTGGGCGCACCTATAGCGGCGGTAGAGCCATCTCCGCTTATTGCAGTTGAACGTCCTAGTAGATTGACCAAGCCCGTCCCTAATATATTGACACTAAGTTGATTCCAAGATTGCGCATTGACGGAAATTATTGAAAGTAAGAAGAGTAAGGTCTTAATAGTATTATTATTATTATTATTATTCATAAAGTATAGTGTATAGTGGGTGCATTTCAAAATGACGCTAAGCGGCAATTTGAAGTTTTTGTTTAATTCTATCCCAATGACCACTTTTATTCAAGACACGAATGTTGATTAATTTTTGCAAACCCTTTTTCGACCAGCGTTGAC
>JBLHWH010000097.1:0-24004 GCA_047628935.1 Halioglobus sp.
TCGCTCTTCTAGTACTAGCTCCCAGCAATCTGGTTTATTTCTTACATCCTTTAATTTAAAGTAAGCCAAGTAACTTGACGGAACTTATAAACTTAATAATGTACGGTATAGTATTTCTTACTCCTCATTCATATTTTCATTTCTCTTTGCCATCTTTCTAAGTATCTTTTTTCTTCCAAAGTTAACTCTAGCACCTCAAAAAAAGATTAAGCCTGAATACGGGATTAGAGCTATGCTTCATATAGCACATAAGTCTCAAATAAAAGAAAGATTAGGTGTAAAGGATATAGCTAAAGCTATCGATTCTCCTGAAGCATTTACTGGCAAAATCATGCAACTACTTTCCAAAAGTGATCTAGTACAATCTATTAAAGGGCCTAATGGAGGTTTTGGGATCAATGATGAAGACAGAAACAAAATTAATCTTCGCCAAATCGTTGAGGTCTTAGATGGAGATCAGATATATGTAGGCTGTGGCTTGGGTTTAGGCCAATGTAATAAGAATGCGCCTTGTCCTATGCATAATCAATACGCGACAGTTAGAAAGGCATTGATTAAAATTCATACAGAGGCATCACTTGAGGAATTAGCTACAAAGCTGGATGGAATTGCAACTTTGAAGTAGGACGTAATACTCATTTCATCTGCCTTAATTGAGATCTATCAGAGTGAAATTAACTTCCATCTTTATTTTACACTCTCTCTCCTCATCAACTCATTATTAATAAGTAAAGATTCTCTACCCATCTCGCTACTGATCGAAGTGTTTTCCTGTGCTCGTCTAATAAGATATGGAATTACATCTTTGATCTTTCCATACGGAAGATACTTCATCGCATTGAATCCTTTGTGCGCTAGATTATAAGTCAGGTTATCGCTCATTCCATACAATTGGCAAAAATTTAAATGCGGGTGATTGGTCTTTACATTTTTTTGCTCCATTAATTGTGCTTGTAGCATGTTACTATCTTCATTGTGCGAGGCATTAAAACTGGCAATCGACTCGACATTTTCAACGCAGTACGATATTGCCTCATTATAGTCTCTATCTGTAGCTTCTTTGTCTACTTGAATTGGTGACTGATAACCATGCTCGGCAGCTCGGCTTCGTTCTTTATCCATGTAAGCTCCTCTTACTAGCTTGGCGCCTAATAAGTACTCATTTTTTAGCGCATGGTTATGAGAAGCTTTGAGATACTCAAGGCGGTCATGTCTATACATCTGATAGGTATTATATATAATAACCTTCTCTCGGTTACATACCATTTGTATTCTCCTCGCTAAATCATCGATCGCATCTTGGATCCAACTCTCTTCTGCATCTACGAATATCCCTACACCTTTTTCTTGAGCAAGAGCACCAATCTCGAATAATCTATCCTTTAGTGTACTAAAAATATTATTCTCTTCTTGTGAAAGCGCGGTTCCTGATTGAAGTTTTTCTAAAAGATTAAATGGAGCCAATCCAGTTATCTTCAGACTGACAATAGGAACATCATCTTCGTCTTTTGAGAATTGTATTGCATTCATTATTTCTTGGTAAGAATAGTCAAAATCCGCGATTGAAGTCTTTCCCTCCGCCCCATAGTCCATAACCGATTTTATTTTAAATTTTGCCAGTTCAGCAATCGTCGGCTTTGCCTCTTCTAATGATTCTCCACCACAAAACTGATCGAAGATAGTCGCTCTTATTATTGGCTTTACAAGTGGTAGCCTGAGCTTCAAAGCAAGAAGGCCCAATGATGAAGACAGAGAAACTAGCCATTGGACGTTCATTAATTGGAACATTTTGGCTGTCTTACGTAATGACCGATCACTATAAGATGAGAATGCTACTTCCGTATTTTTGAAATCTGGTATATTCATTTTTAGAGTTGTTTATTTTTTAGTTATCGAGTTGTTGTTGTGTTGATCAAGTGATTTTTGCGTAGCAAAAACACGAAGGACAGTGTAGCGATGGTCACATTCGTGGGCTGGTTGATTTATTGATTTGCCGCTGTGTTGATTTACTTTTCCTTTCTTAATAGCACTGTGTTCTAAAATCTCGAAATCTCTGTATCTCGAAATCTCTGAACCACATTTTACTCAAAAAAATGTGGTTCAGAAAAATGACCTATATCATCTCGACTGAACCACATAAAAAAAATGCTAAATCTGTTTAAAACTTAAAACTAGCTTTTGTGAAAAATCTACGGCCGTCGATTCCAAATTGAGTCGTTTGCCACGGATATTTGAATCTTCCTACGAAGTCAATATTTCTATCTTGAGGATGACCTCCTTCATATACATCAGCAAATGTGTCTGGATATACATTAAATAGGTTACTCGATCCTAAAGTGAATGCAATCTTATCAGTAATGTCATATGAGAAACTCAAATCAGTCAACATTTTACCACCGAATGTAGCATCATCTATTTCATTATTAGCTAAATAAGTAACACTACCATAGTATAAAAATGATAATGTAGTAGACAACTTATCTAATCCATATGTACCTGTTGCAACGATTTTTTGTTGTGGTCTCCAAGACTCTACTCTTGATACATCTTCTCTAGTAAAGATATTTCCAACAAGATCATTCTCTTCGATAAAATCAGAAGTTTGTATCCCACCCTGAACGGTTGTCTGGTTAAAATTGGCAGCAATACTTCCGCTTAAGTTTCCTTTTCCGAGCTCGATTCCTGTATAGTTGAAGACAAGATCAATACCTTTTGTACGCGTAGAAATAGCATTCAAAAAGAAACCCATAGATCCTACGCCTACACTAGATAGTACTTGATCAATAGGTGATGTCGGGTCTCCTGTTTGAGTAACCTGTCCAGAAAGTACAATTCTATCATCCACATCGATTTGATATGCATCAATAGAAAATCCAAACTTATTAGATAATCTTGCTGTAACTCCTAAACCGAGATTAAAAGCAGTCTCCGCAGTTAATTCTGGAATACCAAGTGCTCTAAGCGCTGGGTTATCATTGGCAAGGATACCATTCTGCTGTACTCCATTAGAAGTAAGCGTCGTCGTAAGTGAAGTATAGTAAATCTGGTGAAGTGATGGTGCCCTGAATCCTGAACTTACAGAACCTCTAATATTAAATTTACCATCTATTAGCTTATACCTAGAATTTAACTTCCAACTAAGGTTGTTTCCAAAGTCACTATAGTTCTCGAGTCTCAATGCACCTCCGATAAGGAAGTCATCGTTCACATCTGCAGTTACTTCAGCATATGCACCGATGTTACTTCTATAATCTGTAGAGGCATTCTCTGGCTTTAAACCTGGAAATGACTCTACGCCTGTACGTCCACCTTGCGCATCAGGACTCTCTCCGTCGCCATAAGAAGCAAATTCTCCCGCTACTGTTTCGAATCTCTCCGTTCTCTGCTCGATACCGAATGCTGTAGTCAATGAAAACTCTGACTCAGTTTCGAACGTCTTTGATAGGTCAACATTATTTACAACGTGGCTAAACTGATGCGCTCCGCTATAAAAATCAGATGGACTACTTCCAGCATAAGACTGATTGAATGAATTGGTGATATAGTAATCAATTCTGTTTTTTCCTAGTGTAGAACTAATATCAAAATTCCATCCGTTTCTTACTGTTCTCAATCCAGCTGTGAATCCACTATCTCCAATCTGTGGAGACATCTCTGCAAGGAAAAACTCTTGCCCAGGATAAATAGCTTCAAATCCAGCTACCCAGTATGGTACTCTTGCGAATTGAGGAGCTGACCCATCTCTGTTGGCGATACTACCGAATGCATACACTTCTGTCTGTGTAGCTTCATCTAATGTATATCCAGAGTTGAATGAGAAATTAGTAATCGTCATATCAGGTGCACCTACTTGGAATCCTGCAGATGGGTTTCTACCTAAAAATCCTTCTAGATCAGAAAGGCTATAAGCTGATGTTTCTGAAACACCCCAATATCCCGCCTCATCTTCTAAGCTAGTAATTGTACCCGCTCTCTGAGTTCTCTTCTGATCAAAATATCCAAAATTAAAATTTGCGAATCCTTTTTCAGCGATATCTACACCAAATCCAGCTTCTAATTGATACTGCTCTCCATCACCTTCTGATGTTGTACTGTATCCTACATTTACAAATGGATCCGTTTTCTTCTTCATCACAAGATTGATCACACCCGCTATGGCATCAGATCCGTATTGTGCTGCAGCTCCATCTCTCAAGATCTCTACACTAGAAAGCGCAGATGATGGGATTGCTTTCATATCTACACCTACTTCTCCTCTACCTGGAGTTACATAACTGTATACTAATGCACTTGCATTCTTACGTTTTCCATTCACGAGCACCAATGTTCTACTCGGAAACAATCCTCTAAGATCTGCAGGACTAAAATGAGCCGCTGCATCAGAAATCGGTTGCTCTGTAGAGTTATATGATGGTACTTTAAACATTAACTGCTGATCTAGCACACCCTTACCAGATCGCTCTAATGTCTTCACATCAATGTTGTCCACTGGTACCGCAGCATCATACGAAGTACGAGGTTTCCCTCTCGACCCCACTACCGTTACTCCGTCAAGATTGACGCCTTCTGTAAGTATTACACTTATATTACGCTCAGCTCCCACAGTCAAGTCTTGAGAAGTGAATCCAGTATAAGAGATTCTTAGCTTCTCTCCTTCTGTGGCTTCTATCGAAAAATTACCATCCAAATCAGTCACCGTTCCTGTGCCAGCACTAACAGATAAGACAGTCGCTCCAATGAGGGGCGTATCATTAACGTCGACGACCGTTCCAGTCACCGTTTGAGCATTCATCATACAGGCGATGCTCATAAAAATTAAACTAAAAATTGTTGATTTTGAAATCATAGTAAATAAGATTTGGTTTGAAAAAAAATTAAATGAAAGCATAACAATTTTAGCTATATGAAATGAATTATAATAGTAATTATACGAACAGATCACTAAATCTGAACGCTACAGCTTTGTTATGCCTGAGTATGTGAAATTTGAGTTTACATTACGTAAATTCAGTTTGTATTAATAGTTGCATTTCATCTGGTTTTATATGTTTAGATAGTATAGGTCACTTTTGTAAAAAATCGAATTCCATCAGTTCCAAATTGCATGGTCTGCCATGGATATTTGAACCGACCAACAAAATCGATATTCTGATCTGTGGGCGTGCCCCCATATGCCTCCAAAAAGGTATCTGGATACACATTAAATAAATTCTGTACGCCCACTGCCAACTGCAAATGGTTATTGAATTGATAGGATGAATTCCAATTCATCAGAAATTTCCCTCCATACTTTGCATCATTCTGTACGTCCGTGGCATGTCTGTATTCCACGCCTCCGATATAATTGAGAGCTATGGTGTTACTTAAGTTATTGATAGTATATGAAATAGACGAAGTCATTTTTTGCCTTGGCCTCCATGATTCTAATCGAGATATATCTTCTCTAGAGAATATTTTACTCGCCAACTCCTCACTACTCACAGATTCAGGTAGATTGACTTTTTTTACGCTTGTTTTATTAATATTCGCAGCTATGTTAGCTTTTATTCTACCCTTCCCAATTGAAATATTATCAAAATTGAAAACGATATCAATTCCTGAAGACCTAGAATCAACAGCGTTCAAGAAGAAACCTGCAGAACCTGTGTTCGTAATTTCTAATAGTTGATCAATCTTCGTATTTCCGTTCTCTGTATTCCCGACCTGACCAGACAATACAATTCTATCATTAACGTCGATTTGATATAGATCTACAGAAACTCCTATTTTCTTATTAAGGCGATATGCCAATCCTCCAGCAAAATTTAAAGATCGCTCAGGCATCAATCTTGGAATATCCAAAACCGCTAAAGACGGATCCAAATTGTTCAAAATACGATTC
The DNA here is from genome assembly GCA_047628935.1 of Halioglobus sp. Classification (GTDB taxonomy): domain Bacteria; phylum Bacteroidota; class Bacteroidia; order Chitinophagales; family Saprospiraceae; genus CAJXUU01. The sequence continues at coordinate 5,882 of JBLHWH010000097.1, forward strand.
TGAACAATGCCACTAGTACTCAATGTCGTCGTCGTAGAAGTGTAATATACCTGATGTAAAGATGGTGCCCTAAAGCCATTACTTATAGAACCTCTTATGTTTAACTTCTGATCGATAATCTTATATAGCGTATTAAATTTCCAACTTACGTTCTCGCCAAAATCGCTGTAATTTTCAAATCTAACAGCGCCACCAAGATTCATTTTATCAGAAACATTTGTATTTGCTTCAAAGTAGAAACCGATATTATTTCTTTTTCCTGAGACAGCATCATTTGGAGATAATCCACTAAATGATTCTGACCCTACCCTATCCAACACTGTAGGAGATCCATCACCATAAGAAGCAAATTCTCCAGCTTCTCCCCTAAAAAACTCAATCCTTTGCTCCAATCCAAAAGCTAATGTCAATGACTTGCTACCTGAAAGATCAAAAGTTCTTCTAGAATCTATATTATTGACCCAATGCCCGAATGTATGCGTACCATTGTAAAAGTCTTTTGGACTATTCGCTCCCAATGATTGATTGAATGAGTTATTAATGTAGTAATCAATATTGCTACGTCCATAATTTGAACTGATATCAAATTGCCATTGCTTATATTCATGCTGTAAGCCTATACTCATAGAATGATCCTGAATAATCGGTGCCATTTCTGGCAAGAAGTAATCTTGATCAGGATAGATAGACTCGTACCCCTCTACCCAATATGGACCTCTTGCAAATTGAGGAGAAGAACCCGACCTACCCATAAATGTCCCAAAAGCATACAGTTTTGTTCCCTCTTCATTGAGTATGTATTCTGAATTAAGCGACAGATTAAATGACGCTACCTCTGGCAACCCTACTTGAAAGCCAGCACTAGGGTTTCGGTTCAAGTAATTACTAAAATCATCTTCGTTAAATATCTCATTACCCCAATATCCTGCCTCGTCCTCAGCACTATGTATTGTGCCTGCACGTTGTGATTTACTCTGATTGAAATAGTCAGCGATGACAGTCACAAACCCCTTCTTGAGGATATCGAAACTATATCCCGCTGATGTCTTCCAACGAAGTCCGTCTCCCCTGCCTGTGGAACTATAGCTTGTATTAATAAATGGTTTGATCTTATCCTTGAGTACTAGATTGATAACTCCCGCTACTGCATCAGACCCGTATTGTGCTGCAGCCCCGTCTCTCAGCACCTCCACTCTCTCGATTGATTCCGAAGAGATCGATTTCATATCTACACCGACTTCACCTCTGCTTGCTGTTACATAAGTATAGAGCAGAGCACTACTATTTTTTCTCTTGCCATTGACTAGCACTAATGTTCTACTCGGTAGCAAACCTCTCAGATCAATGGGATTGAAGTGAGCCGATGCGTCGGAAACTGGATGCTGACCAGAATTAAACGATGGTATCAACATAGATAATTGTTCATCAAGTGTACCAACTGATGTTGCTTGCAGATCACCCAGTGAAAATAAATCTACGGGAACAGGCGAATCAAAACTAGTTCTTGGTGCACCTCTAGATCCAAACACAGTAACCGCACCTAGTGTCAGTCCCTCTTCGAGCTTTACATTTATGACCTTCTGAGCATCTAATAGTATGGCTTGAGTGTCATATCCTGTATATGAGACAATTATTTCATCAGTCCCCTTAGGAAGCTCAATATCAAACATACCTTCAAGGTCTGTTAGCGTTCCTAGATTCGTATTTTTAGCTATTACACTGGCTCCGATTAACGGTATACCTTCCTCATCTGTTACCTGCCCAAAGATCTCTTTTATTGGCTTTTTCGGTACACGAAAGTATTGCTTGTCTTCAGAAATGATAAACTCTTCGCTATCGCCAATCTCCTTGATCTGTTCTATTTTCTCATTGATCCTATCCAACTTGCGCTTGTTGAGTCCATTGGGCTTGAAGAGGATATAAAAATTAAGACCAAGATATTTATACTGCAGATTAGTTGGCGCTAGTGCCCTATTTATAGCGGATTCAAAGTCTTCGTCATTTTCTATAGTGAACTGTACCGAGATATCAGCTACATCTTTAGTATTGTAAGATATTACTACATCATACTCCTCCTGAATCTTTTTCAAAACATCTTCTAATGGTTCCGTCCCCGCAGAGAAAGCACTCGATGAGAGGCTAACTGTACATAGGACCAAAACCGATAGTATGTTTCTTGAGTATTTCATTTTATTATTAGAGCTCTATTCTTTTTTGTTCGTTATTGAATAAAATTTATCTGATCCATTTATTTCTATCCCATAGACTTGGCTAAGAGTGGCCAGAGTGATATTAATATCACGTACAGGCATTCCTCCAGAGAATTGTTTTTGTACTAACTCCAAGTTTGATTGTTCGAACTGCACATCATACAAACGGCTAATGACAGGCAACACATCCGCAATATGGGCATCTTTGAAATAGACTACATCATCCTTCCAAGCCGTATTCATTATAGAATTTTCATTCTTCTTTTTCACTATTTTATTCTCTGATTGGGAATAGCTTACGAGATCACCAGGCTCCAGTTCTACTATTTCATTGTCTTTTTTTATGACATCTAAAACCACCTTACCTTCATCCAGAAATACACTTGTCTGATTGTCTCGACTATTTACATTAAATTCTGTACCGAGGACTGTGACAACTAGATCGTTTGTCTTTACTTGAAATTGCTCCTTTGTTTCTACCTTTTTAGCTACTTGAAAATAGGCCTCTCCATCAAGAGTGATTATTCTTGGTTGGTCTTTCACATGAGATAGCGTAGTATTGGTATTGAGCACTACTTCTGTTCCATCGTCCAGTTTTATCTCTCTTCGTTCATCCAATGAGGTATACACGACTACCGAATTGTTTAAAGCATTCTGACTGAGGAATCCAAAACCAAGAAGCATGATAACAGATGCCGCCACCCTCCATGGTTTATTAAGGAAGAACGTCTTAACCTTAGATTTGCTTTTCTTTTGATCAGCATTCATTTGATCTAATTTACGCTGGTCAATCTTAGCATACAGATCATTAAGTGCGAGCTGGCTTTTAGCCTGATCGATCGCCGGCTCTTGGACATTCAGGTTATTGTGAGCATATTTTGCTAGTTCGCATAGTTCTGCATGTTGTGGATTATCTTTTAGAAAAGCCTGCCATCGTTCAGCGCTTGCATCCGTGAGTCCATTTGCCCATGATAGGAAATCTTGATTCTCAAGCCAAGATTCTAGTAATTCTAATTCTTTTATCGAAATTGGTGTCATTCTATTTCTATACTTTGTATGAAGCTATTATGGGCTTCAATGTTAAAGAGGAGTTTACATCAAAAACATAACATCCCTCAAGAATTTATTTTTAATTTATTTTTCAATATCCCCCAATCAACAGTAATATTGAAATCTTAGAAGCGATTGATTTCAGCTTCTTTAATGCTTTAAACAACGTATTAGCAACTACTTGTGGTTTTATCTCCATGACTTCGGCAATCTCTTTGGCAGATAGCTTATTGAAAAATTTTAAGTATATCGCTTCTCGTTGTCTAGTGGGTAGTGCACTGAGCAAAACTTGAATTCTATTATTCTCATCTTTAGGATCTTCTATAGATTCATGATCTTCAGTAATATCTGAGATCGAAATAGAAAAGAATTGTTTTTTTGACAAGATCCTACGGCGAAGTGAAATAAATAGATAGGCCTTTATATTGGTAATGTTTTCTAGATCAATATCCTTCTCATATATGTAGATGAACAGTTCTTGAATGCTGTCTTCTACCAAAGAATGGTCCCTCACTAGACTCAGCCCATAGGACTGCAACACAGAATGGTACTGCAAGAATACTGTTTCGAATACTGATTTTTCTTTGCTAGACATATCAAATGATACTTCTTAATTTAACAAGTGACACTAAGTACCTTTATATGCCATTGCACTAGAGGTAAATCTAGTCAATTATTCTGATCTTTTTTTAAGCTGATATAAGAAGGGCTTGGTAGTTGAATTTGTATTGGAGTCTCCTACTGAATACGTAAATATTAAAACGAAAACAAGTACCTACCAACACAAAAAAAATGAGTTATGAAAAGGTCATTTGTGACATTAGCATTTGGCATGTTATTTATCACATTATACCAAATGTCTGAGAATTTTGAACAGGAGCTAGATGAGCATTGGAAAGAAAATGGTGAAACTGATTCCGATTGGGAAGATGAAGAAAGCGAAGAATATTGGAATGATAAAGAAGATGAGCATTTGCTGCGCAAGCTATCACTCCTACTCCCTTTCATCTCGACATTACTCCCATAACAATTTCATCAGTTTGAAACAGAATTGGACTAAATTGGAAAATCCAATCGCAAATATCTAATCAAGCCTCATTTTTTTACATGATTCATCAAAGTGATCTGATCGCTCTAAGCGATGTGATCACTTTGTGCTAATAACAACTCATCTCTTCCTATCTTCCGCCTTAAAAGCACCCCGATTATGTAATATCCACAGCGACTCATCTAATGGAGATACTCCTCGATATGGCCTGATCTTCTCATCAGTGGTAACGGTTTTTTGATATCCATCCAATTTCAACTTCAATCTACCTTTCCCAGAAGTTGTTGCATTGAATTTGATACTGTAATCCATCGCTTTTGCTACAGCAACTCGACCTTCTAAAGTAAAGAATTCACAATCAAATATCGGTATTCCTATTGTTCCTTTCATCTGATTCAGATCGCTGGCAATAGATCCCAATAGATCACTGTGTGCTTTGATTTTGAATGCATACATTGGCTCTAGTAGATCTGTATCCGCTGCTTCTATTCCTCTCGTTACACCCATCGGTGTAGCGAGTAGAAAATCACCGGGATTAGAATGCACATTATGTTCTGAGCCTTCGATTAGTATTATCTTTATATCGGTTACTTCCCAGCCTTTGATTCCTTGCCGAAGTGACCATGGAACGGCACGTTTTACTTCATTCTGATATTTAGTGCTGATATCACTTGTCCTTACTTTGGAGTCGAAAGTGACACCGCTTCCCAACTCTCCAGGCTCTATCTTAAAAGTCATGATTGCCCAACATGGTTTCGGCATCCAGTATCTAACATAACCTTCAGCGGTTGACTTAGGTGTTTCTTTATAAATCACAGTTGGTGGCAAGAAATCCGCTTCAATGCCAAATCTTCGGGCAAGACTATCCTTCATTACTTCGGTCTGAATGGGTCCTAATATTTTCAAGTGATATTCTCGTTCATCCTTGTACCATCGAAAGTCAATCTGCGGATCTTCGACATTCAATATTTCTAATGCTTCACCTAATTTCTGATAGTCCTTTTCTTCTTTGGCTACGGCTTGTACACTCAATACTGGTTCTATTATGGCTGAGAAACTATCACTATCTACAATTGCTCCTAGCATGTCACCAGCTAAAACGACATCTGAAGTTGTGATCACGCCTATATCTCCTTCACCTAGTTCTTTGACTTGGACCAATTTACCTAATCTACTTTGGAAGATCTGATTAATTTTCACCTCTTGGTAGGCACCAGAAGACTGGATGGTGTCTTTTGTCCTGAATGCTCCGTTGAAGATTCTCACATGAGCCAATCTGCCCAATTTTGAATCATATTCTACCTTAAAAACTCGAGCATTAAGATTTTCCGTTTCTGCTCTTTCCAATCTAACTCCTCCAATTACCACATCCAAAAGTCGATCGATTCCGCTATGCATTTTTGCACTACCGAATAATACGGGAGTAAGTTCTCTTCGTCCAATAGCCATCTTTGACTTCGAAAGGATCGCTAATAGATTAGAAGTATTCCCATCTAAATATGCCTCAAAGAACGACTCATCAACTTCTGCAAGGTTCGCCAAAGACTTATCGATAATATAAGATGACAGATACTCCTTTGAATTCGAGAAATCTACTACATCAAATTCTTTGGGACTAATGATATTCGGATAATTAAGTGCAAATAGTGATGCTCCTAAATCTTTCTCAAGTTCTCTAAAAACATCCTCAGGATCAGCGCCTGCACGGTCAATTTTATTGATAAATATGATGGCAGGAATTCTTCTTTCTTTTATACTCTCCCAAAGATTGAGTGTATGGGCTTGCACTCCTTCTACTGCCGAGATGACCAATACCACCAAATCTAAAACAGATAAAGCTCGATCTACCTCCGCCGAAAAGTCAACATGGCCAGGTGTGTCTACAATATTGATGTGTGTTCCCTTCCATTCGAAATCTACAGTAGCTGTTTTGATAGATATGCCACGGTCTTTTTCCATAGCCATGCCATCAGTAATAGCTGATCCTTGATCGACGCTGCCTCTATCTTTGGTTGCGCCAGACTCGTAGAGCATGCACTCAGTGAGTGATGTTTTGCCAGCGTCTACGTGGGCTAGGATGCCGATTGTCAGTTTGGGTTGTTGCATGATCGGCAAATATGAGAATTTTATTAGCATTAATATTGGAATAAACGCAAAGCCTCCACTATGAATCCTAGAATAATCAGTGTCTGCTATGAACGCTTGGCTGAGTTTGGTTTAGCCTGATATTTTAATTAGAAAACTGAACCTCTAGATACATATTACCATCTACTCAATACCCAATCTGACTCTTCGCCCATCTAATATACCCCTTCATATCTTTTTGTAATCTAAGGGACTGTTCTCTGATAGCTTCCTTCTCTCTTTCTTCAGATTTACTTGCCTCTCTTTCATAGAACTTCTCTATTTTCTCTTGAATTTCGACCACTTTCAAAGCATCGGGTTCTAGATTCCTTTGTTTCTTTAACTTCCTTATCTCTTCTGCCCCTCGCCAATAATCGACTTGATAGATAGACCGAGCATCTCTTTGGCTAATAGGTGCGACATGGTACTCTTTATCACAGTTATCCGCGATAGACTCAAGCTCCTTTAGTGATATTTGTTCTCGATCTATAAATTTTAAAATCTCATCATGTCTATCTTTCCACTTTGTATAATCTGCACTTAATGCTATATCAATCAGAAGTGCTCGATACTCTGGATTTTTCTTAATAGCGTTAGGGTTACCTACTTTCAGAAGTTCAATGAAGGCATCGCTATGTTTCACCCATGATTTCTTACTCTTTTCTTTATCTATTCTTTCAACTGTCTTTTCTAGTTGAACAAGGTCGCTCGGTTCAAAATAATACAAATGAGCTGCACCGCCAATCTGAGTTAAAGTAATGTATAACTCTTCTTTATCATCTAGATGTGTTACAGCAGACCGTTCCCATTTATTACGGAAATTGTCTTGCTTATTCTCTAGAGCTTGATTGATTATGGATTGCAAAACAAATTCTTGAATTCTATTTTTAATAAAATTCTCTCTTTGCTTTCCTGCCTTTTGAAGAGGAAGGTTGACATCTAAATCAGCCTTAATACTTGCTGCATAATCATCGTTTTTCACTTGCCATTCAAGAAATTTCTCTGGATTCTCATAATAGCTTTTTTCTAACCTCTTTATTTGAATTTTCAGGTTTTTCTTTATCGATTTCTTAGAACTATAATCTTGGCTACTATTGTTTGAATTTGCCATACCGTCACCATAGTTTCTGTAATCCATCCAAATGTAGCCGATTTTAGTATCTGGACTGTAAGCAGAGACAGGAACCATATGATTTCCTATTCTAATTGAAGTATCTTTCACTATATGCAGTCCCTCCTCAGTAAATGCTTCATTGAGCACATCACTCACTTCTCTGGAAGACAGTCGAGATGGTAATCCAGTACCGAACATTGCAGGTTGGTATGGCAGATTGGTCGCCGACAATGGAAATGGATTCACTAATATATCTTTGGGTACCGATGGCATACTATCACCTTTATACTCCTGAGTTTGCACCCCACAGGAAAACATTACTGTCCCTAGAAATCCTGCCGCAGACAGCGTGTGCAGCAACTTCATCGTAAATGGGTAGGGCCTACTATCTGGATGATCTATGGGATTCGGATCAGTATAAGAAGGATACTTAGGTCTATATGCCTTTATAAGAGGTATCACTTTTATTTTTGAATGCTTTATCATGGTTTATAAATTAAGCTCGATATGAGAGATTACTGGATAGTCAGAATTGTAATGCTTATGGACAAATAGATTGTTGCGACTTTTCCAAAGTCTATCAGCAGTTTTATCTACTATTCCCATTAAGATTCGCTCATTATAGCATACGATTGGACTTGCTTGGTCTATTCTGCCTGTGCTCATATAGTTGACACACGAGCACCATTTACTGCATCGGGATTCTAGTGCACAACCTGTACATTCAGCTTTAGGTTTTTCAGAACAATTTGTGATATAACTGGTACAAGATTCATCAAACCCAGTCTTAATATGCCCAATCAAATACTCAGGTATCCCCTCAGTAGTTACGAACTGGATACAAGGATATAATTCACCATTCGGAGCTATAGAAAACTGTCTTTGACCGATGTGACATCGTTCTGATTTTGCAATTGGTTTGTGTGTCCTTGTTTGGATTCGCTCATCAAAGAAACTCAGATAAAAACGATCTCCAGCTTTCATTTTCTCTTCATACCATCTTCCAAGCTTCTGATAAGATCGTTTCAGTTGATCAAAATGAGATACTTCCCAATCCGCAGAATAATCTAAAGTAGTGGTAATGAATCTAACTCCTTGCTCAAATATGTAATCGATGCTCTCCGCTACCCTATCCGCAGACTCGGGTGTAATAACGCATGTCACATTAGTAGCCTTATTGTACTTGAGTAATAGTTGCAATCCTTTGACGATCTGGTGTGTTACACCTTTGCCCGCAGCATTCTTACGCTGATGATCAGTGACAGAGGGGCCTCCATCCAAACTGAGCGACATATATACTTTCTTTGTTAGCAATCTGCGCACCAGTTCATCTGTGAGCAGTGTCCCATTGGTGCTCAGTTTATAATGTATACTTACCTGTTTACCCATTTGATCTAGAAGGTCAATGATCTGAAATATCTTTGTTTTTTCTAATAGTGGCTCACCACCAAAAAAGGTGATATCTAGTTGTTTGGTTTCACGGCGAACGACTTCGTCTTAAACGAACTGAACGGCCTGCAACAGGGTCTGATCAGTCATCGAGATTGGTAACTTCTCACCTGTATAACAATAGTCGCATCGAAGATTACAATGGTGAGTAAGGTGAAAGATTACACAAAGCGGTTGATCAGACATAATTATACGTTAGAGAATTAGCTACATAATATTAGATACTATTTTACAGCGAAACGCATAAAAGGAATATTGTATTATGAATCGTAAAGTTTTAAATAACGCACAAAATCAAGGTTGCCAAATAAAATTTTAAAGAAAACACATACTTTAATAGAACTTTCTTTACATTTTAAATTACATTAGTTTTCCAAATCCAAACACTATTGAAAATACTATTTACATCCGCAGAATGTTATCCCGCTGCCAAAGTTGGCGGATTGGCTGACGTCGTAGGAGCACTGCCCAAATACCTCAATCAAAAAGGACACGAAGTAACCGTCGTCATGCCTAAGTATGATCTTCCTTGGATCAATCAGCAACAAATCAAGGTGATATCTAAAGGATCATTTTCTATTCTTACTAATAAGTATAGCTACGAAATCCACGCTGTAGATTCTTCAGTTCTTGGATTTGAGCTGATTTTAGTGGACATACCAGAGTTGTTGTATCGTCAAGGTGTATACGCTGATAGGGAGAGCAACTACTTTACAGACGAACCAGAGCGTTATACTTCATTTGCGCAGGTTGTTTTGGATTGGGTCATTAAGAAATCTGATCGACCTGATATTATTCATTGTCATGATCATCATACATCCTTGATCCCATTTATGATGACTAAATGTCATAGGTATGAATCATTGGCTGCAATACCTACCGTACTTACCATTCATAACGAAAAATATAGAGGAAGATTTTCTTGGCAAAAAGGATATCTAATACCAGAACACGCCTCTATTGATAGTGGGCTAGTGGATTGGGACGGCATGATAGATCCATTGGCTTGTGGGATCAAATGTTGCTGGCAGATGACCACGGTATCACCTTCATACATGACAGAATTATTGGAGTCTGAAGGAGATCTGAAACCATTATTTCAACAAGAAAAAGATAAAGCGCGCGGCTTAATAAATGGGATCGATAGCGACTATTGGAATCCATCTACGGACACCATGCTTGATACAAATCTGAGTGATAATATTCATGATTTCAAATCAAAAAACAAAGAGGTTCTCTGCAATAAATTTGGATTGCATTCTTCTCTTCCTCTAATATCATTCATCGGTAGATTAGCTTATGAGAAAGGGGCAGATCTCATTACAGACGCGTTGGAGCAAATATTCTCTAAATCCTCTAAAATCAATATCATTATCCTAGGCACAGGCAACTCATCTCTAGAACAGAGATTGACCGAGCTAGGTGAAAAACACAATAAGAATCTATCCATCAATATCATGTATAATGAAGCGATGGCACATCAAATATATGCAGGTTCCGACTTCCTTTTAATGCCTTCAAGAGTAGAACCTTGTGGTCTCAATCAAATGTATGCTCTGCGCTATGGAACGATACCCATAGTAAGATCAACAGGTGGATTAATTGATACTGTAACAGATGTGAAGTATAAAAATGGAAATGGAATAAGATTCGCCGAAGCGAATAGCCTATCCATAACTAAAGCAATAACCAGAGCTATTAACCTTTATAATAATAAGGATAGGATGACCAAAACAATTAGCCATGCATTTGACTCTGATTTTAGTTGGGATGCTTCCGCTGATAATTATATAAATTTATACCAAGAACTGATAAAAAGATAATATATGCAATCAATTAAAGACATCAATCAAAAGTGTGTTAGCTTAATACTAGGTGGTGGAGAAGGATCCAGACTTTATCCGCTTACAAAAGAAAGATCTAAACCTGCTGTACCTATTGGAGGTAAATATCGATTGATAGATGTACCTATTTCTAATTGTCTGAATTCAGGCTTGAGAAGGATATATGTACTCACCCAATATAACTCCGCTTCACTTAATAAGCATATAAAAAACACATTCAACTTTGATAGATTTTCTTCTTCATTTGTAGATATTTTGGCCGCAGAACAGACTAAAGGAAACTACAATTGGTTTCAAGGTACCGCCGATGCAGTCCGCCAGTCGCTTCGTAATATTCGAAATGATGACGCAGAATATATCCTCATACTTTCTGGCGATCAACTATACCATATGGACTTTGAGGATTTCATCGGTAGACATATTGCATTCAAGGCAGATGTATCCATTGCTACTATTCCATGCAATGCCAAGCAAGCCTCAGCATTTGGCATTATGAAAGTAGCGGCAGATGGTAAGATTGATGATTTTATCGAAAAACCATCGCCCGAATTATTACCCAAATGGAAATCAGAGGTAAGTGATGATCTAAAAGATCAAGGAAGAGACTATCTCGCGTCGATGGGCATCTACATATTCTCCCGAAAGGTATTAGAAGATATGCTCGACAAATATGAAGATGCTATCGATTTCGGAAAAGAAATAATACCGAATAGCCTTACTGATAATCTCAATGTACACGCTTACAAATACGATGGATATTGGGAAGATGTGGGAGATATAAAAGACTATTTTGAAGCAAATCTCGAGATGGCTGGAGATACGCCAAGATTTACATTATTTGACAAGAATAATACTGTCTTAACTAGAGGTAGAATGTTGCCTCCATCAAAACTGTTTGGAGTACGAGTTACTCGAAGTCTTATCGCAGAAGGAGCACTAATCTACGCTGAGGAGATTACAAATTCCATTATAGGAATCAGATCATGGATAGGAAAAGGTACCAAGATTGAAAGTTGTTATGTGATCGGAAATGACGATTTTCCATCTATAGATAATATCATGACTAAGGATGTCAAGAATCTTAAGGGAATCGGAGATAATTGTATAGTGAAAAATGCAATTATTGACAAACATGTTACCATTGGTGATAATTGTCAGATAATAGGAGATGATAGTCTAGAAGATATAGAGACTGATGATTATGTCATCAGAAAAGGATTAATTGTAATCAATAAAAATGCAGTAATACCTGCAGGAACCAAAATAGGACTTGCCATTTGAATAGAATAGAAACATACTCGTTGTTTACCGATTTTGACGTTGCACTGTTCAAGTCAGGAAATCATTATAAGCTATATGAAAAACTTGGTGCTCATCCTATAGAACATAACGGTGTTCCTGGTGTCTACTTTTCAGTTTATGCCCCAGCTGCTGGAAAGGTTGAGATGATAGGAGATTTCAACTATTGGTCAGGAACAGAGTATCAACTTCATGTTAGATTTGATGAATCTGGAATCTGGGAAGGATTTGCTCCCAATGTAAAAGTCGGAGATTTATATAAATTCAGAATAACGAATGCCGATTCTTTTGAAATCACGGAAAAGGCAGATCCTTATGCATTCTATTGTGAGATGCCTCCTCGAACAGGATCTATAGTCTGGGACTATCGACATGACGTAGATCTTCAGGTTTCGAAAATCAAAAATACGCACCAAGACCCAATGTCTATCTACGAGATACACTTACCATCGTGGAAGCGACCGTGGGATCATAGGGAATATCTTAGCTATCAAGAATTAGGCGAACAACTCATACCATATATCAAAGATCTAGGATTCACACATATAGAACTCATGCCTATCATGGAGTATCCGTATGATCCATCCTGGGGCTATCAAGTGACGGGATATTTTGCTCCTACGAGTCGCTTGGGAACACCAGCAGACTTCATATCATTTGTTAAAGAATTAAGATCTGCAGGTATAGGAGTTATATTGGACTGGGTGCCGTCTCACTTTCCAGAAGATGCTCATGGATTAGGTAATTTTGACGGAAGTAATGTATACGAACATCCTGATGTCAAACGTGGATTTCATCCAGATTGGAAAAGTCTAATATTCAACTATGGTCGTCCTGAAGTCAAGTCATTTTTGATAAGCAATGCCTTATTCTGGTTGGAAGTATATGGAGTGGATGGATTGAGAGTGGATGCCGTAGCCTCGATGTTATATCTTGACTATTCCAGAGAAGAAGGAGAATGGGAACCAAATAAATATGGAGGCAACGAAAACTTAGAAGCCGTACAGTTTCTCAAAGATCTAAACAAGGCCGTTTATGAGCACTTCCCTAACGCACAAATGTTAGCAGAGGAATCTACTTCATTCACTGGAGTGACCCAGCCTGTGCATAATGATGGCCTAGGATTCGGATTTAAGTGGATGATGGGTTGGATGAATGATACACTAGCCTATTTCAAAAAGGATCCCGTCCACCGAAAATTTCACCAAGAAGACATTACGTTTAGTCTTGTCTATGCATTTACTGAAAATTTTGTACTTCCCTTTTCTCATGATGAAGTGGTTCACGGAAAAGGATCGATGTTGAGTAAAATGCCTGGAGACGACTGGCAAATGTTTGCCAATCTTAGATTGTTGTATACTTATATGTACATCCACCCAGGTGCAAAATTACTCTTCATGGGATCAGAATTTGGCCAACGTGCAGAATGGGATCACAACAGTCAATTATCGTGGGAAGAATTACAGCATGATGCTCATAAAGGCATATATGATACTGTAAAATCATTAAACAGATTGTACAAGACACAATTGGCCTTGCACGAAAATAACTATAGCTTCGATAGTTTCGAGTGGATAGATCATTCGGATACCGAAAACTCTATCCTCACAATAGTGCGAAAAGGTAAAAATCCGGCTGATGATCTATTGATAATTCTGAACTTTACACCTACCGCTCATAATGAATATAGAGTCGGTATACCGCAAGATGGGGAGTGGGAAGCAATCTATAATTCTGATGCTGCGAGCCTTGGTGGAAGCAATTATTGTAAAAACCACACTAAGTCTACCGAAAAAACACCCTTTCACGGCAAAAAATCATCGATTATCGTCGAAATTCCACCTCTTAGTGCACGTATTTTCAAAAAGAAATAGCAGCTTTGCCGATTCAAATGATTAGGAGATTATGCATAATAATGGAGTAGTAGATAATTACCCATCTGTACTGGTAAGTCACACAGTGGATAAAAACGTATTTCACTTTTATAGTGAAAATCAAGTAGTTTTGAAAATTGAAGTAATTTCAGATTCGATTATCAGAGTGCGATGTGGAACTGAAGGCACACTAGAGGAAGACTTTTCCTATGCCATTGATAAAAATTATGTTGGTAGTTATCGTCATCTAGAATTGCATGAGACGGAGACAACATTTATGATCGAAACCAAAACGGTCAAATGCTACATAAATAAACTGAATCTCAAACTCACATTCAAGGATATAGACGAAAAGGTCATCAATGAAGATGAGAAAGGATATCACTGGGAAGAATTCCAAGCTAGTGGTGGTAACATAGTCAAACAAAGTAAGCACGTGTTCGAAAAGGAAATGTACTTCGGATTGGGTGACAAGCCACATTCTCTCAATATGAGAGGAAAGCGTCTTCAAATATGGGGAACAGATGAGTACGGATTCGAAAAAGATACTGATCCTATTTATAAAAACATACCGTTTTACATGGGCTTGCATCATGATATCGGTTATGGCATATTTTTCGACAATACCTTTAGGTCATTTTTTGATTTTGCCAGCGAAAGAAATAGCGCATGTAGTTTCTGGGCAGAAGGCGGAGAAATGAATTACTATTTCATCGCAGGTCCAGATCTGATCGATGTAGTAAAGAGATATACGATGCTTACGGGCACACCAGATCTACCACCATTATGGTCGTTAGGGTATCATCAGTGTAAGTGGAGCTATTACCCTGAAGCTAATGTAAGAGAAGTAACCGATAAATTCAGAGAGCTAAGACTACCAGCAGATGCGATATACTTTGATATCGACTACATGGATGGATTCCGTTGTTTTACTTGGGATAAAGATAGATTCCCTGATCCTAAGAAACTAGTTAGCGATCTGAAGGAAAATGGATTTAAATCCATCGTAATTATAGATCCAGGTATAAAGATAGATCCAGAATATCCTGTTTTCAAAGAAGCATTCGAAAAGGGATATTTCTGTAAACGTGGAGATGGACCATTAATGAAGGGTAAGGTATGGCCGGGAGATTGTTACTTCCCTGATTTTACCAATCCTGAAGTAAGAGAATGGTGGGCTGGTCTATTTGATGAGTTGATCTCAGATATCGGTGTTGCTGGAGTATGGAATGACATGAATGAGCCCGCCGTATTCGAAACACCAAATAAATCATTTCCTGATGATGTCCGTCACAATTATGATGGACATGAGTGCAGCCATAGAAAGGCGCACAATGTGTATGGTATGCAGATGGCAAGAGCAACATTCCACGGTGTAAGAAAAAGTATTCACCCAGAGCGTCCGTTTGTTATTACTCGATCAGCATATAGTGGAGCTCAGAGATATTGCCTAGGATGGACTGGAGATAACATATCATCATGGGAACACCTACTTGTAGCGAATAGACAAGTACAAAGAATGGCTGTATGTGGGTTTTCATTTGTAGGGTCAGATATAGGAGGATTCATTGATCACCCGTCACCAGAATTATATACTCGATGGATGCAGTTAGGTACTTTTCATCCTTTTTTCAGAACCCATAGTTCCGGAGATCATGGAGATCAAGAACCTTGGTCGTTCGGCGAGAAGACAATAGATGTAGTAAGAAAAACACTCGAACTCAGATATCAACTTCTACCCTATCTCTACACAACATTCTACCAATATGTGTCGAAATATATGCCTATGACTAGACCTCTAGCATATGTATATCAAAATGATGAGATAGCTATCCAGAAAGAAGATGAGTTCTTACTTGGAGATAACATTCTGATCTGCCCAGTAAGTGAGCCGAATCCAAAGTCGAAGTTTATGTATCTTCCTGAAGGAGAATGGTTCAACTTTTTCACTGGAGAAAAGGCAGCTGGTGGACAAGATATAGAAGTACCCGTTACCATTGATACGATCCCAGTATTCATAAAGTCTGGAGCGGTTATTCCACTCTTCCCAGTACAGCAGTATGTTGGCGAAAAAGAAATAAAAGAAGTCACACTGAAAGTATATGTCGGAGGCACAGAAAACAATAGTTACCTATATGAAGATAGAGGTAATGGTAAAGAACATCGCAGTGGAAAGTTTAACTATCGTAACTTTAAATCAGCGATGAATGGGTCACAATTTAAGTTGACTCAGCATGTTCAGCGAGGGTTTAATCAATCATATGATACCTTCAAAGTAGAATTGATAGGTATGGAAGGTATTAAATACAAAGCATTTGTTGATGATACTGAAGTGAAGTTGAATAATCACTCGTTTGTGGTGCAAGAAGGATTTGGTGAGATTACTGTTAGATGGTAGATTTTGAAAATTAGAGATATACAGATTTCGAAATCCCTAGATTTTAAGATTTTGAAATTTTGAAACACAATGACACTAAAAGAGATACGCCCTAAATTATCAATTAGAATAATTTAGGGCGTTTTATTTATAAGCCTAAAATACTGTACATTGGAATAACCTTTATGATCCCCATGCGCCATCTCTTCAGATTCCCTTTCATACCGTTCTGGTCTGAAATTGTCATATTTGTTCAAACAGAATTGTTATTTATCAATCATCTCCTGCAAACAATTCCGAGATAAAATACGCTCTATTCTGTGCAACGTAGGCATCTTTACAAGATCCAAGACCGCTGCGCATAATGCTTTGGCAGACTCCATTCTCGAAGGTATCTTCTTTATGTCCACGCCCTAAGATACAATGTCCGAGTTCGTGGAAGATTATCATTTCTTTGAGTGAGTGAGACGCTTTATTCCAGAAATCTTTATCGATAGTAATATGTCGAGTATTATACCCATTTGTGGAGCAGGTACCCGCTACTGACCCTTGATTGAGCTGTTGAATTTCCGCAGTTACATTTGCCGCATCATAGTCTACTATGACCCCATGTTGACCAGCCTCTTCTTGAAAATCTCTGAAGTATGAAGTCAGTTCTGCTGGAATATCTCCACCTAGAGATTGGATAGGCTCTTCCTCTACGAGGGTTTGCTGGCAAGAAATAATAGATAAGACGAAAATAAATAATAGCGTTGATCGATACATACTCATTGTGTTTTGATAGTGAAATAGTAGTAATGTATGGTTGTGCTATAGGCGAGATTGTTTTGATTGGATAGATAACGTATGATTGATACTGGGTAGTATATTTCAGCTTCGTTGTTGATGGATATGAGGTAGATTGTCGGGGGTGGGTGATATCCCTGAAAGGGCATGAGCTTCAACCTAACTTATCAATATATAATTTCATCATATGTCTAAATCACTATTTCTCATTTGTTTGGTAAAATATTTTCTTGAAATCTGCCAATTAATAGAGACTCTTTTGTTGTTTAATAGCCTTCAAATACTGTTTAAAAAGCCTTTTTACATATTTCAATAACGGTTCGGTGATATGGAGCGGACGCAGCGATAGCAAGTCTGATCTCATAGCACTTGTTATCTCCAGGTTCTTTCCATTTCAAGTAACATAAGTCATAACATGTATGTGTCAAAACATATCCGAATACATTGTTATTAGCACCCCAAAATTGTTCTGGATTGTTGAATATATACCTATGTTTGTAGTACTTTAAAAGTTGATTTCCTAATTTTTCATTTTGCTGAAATTTCATTATTGAGCCCCACAATAAGACTCTTAATCTGTTTTACCCCATTGAGGATTTGATAAAATATTTTGATCCCGCTTTTTTCTAAATAGATCTAATAAAGAACCTTTTTGACTTAAGCCATTAATAAAATCTATTCTGATATTGTCATCACTAATAATACTTTCCGCTGTCTTATCTTCATTCTGATATTTACACTTCCTATAATAGTAAAAGTGGCTCAGTGATTCAAATTTGATTTGGATGAACTTGATTAAGGTTGGATAGTTAGGATGAAATTGTCAAGTTTCACAAGGTTGCAAAGAGAAGCTAGCTTATAAGATTAGATTTAGGTAAAATTAAGAAAAGGTTTTTAAATTCATCTGGCTTTTGTTTAAAAATATCAGGTTCCAACCGATACCACATT
>JBLHWH010000098.1:0-23238 GCA_047628935.1 Halioglobus sp.
GGAAGCTGTCCTTTGAGCATGGTTTTCGGTTTTACAAAAAACTAGTGCTGTGTCAAGTGATAAGTGATGGGTTGAATTTGAATGTATTTTGAGGTTGAGCAAGGCAGAGGTTCTTGAGTTTAGCGAGCTAAATGAAAGGTTCTCTAACGCTGCACAGGCTTAAAATAGATCAAATGCGCCCGTCAATTTGTCCTTGACAGAGCACTAGACTCATCGCATAAAATTTACTTGTGAAAAATGTAAAACAATTCATCTTGACAATTGTCTTTCTTATTCCACTATTTTCACATCCATTGTATGGAGCAGATGCTTCCGACCAAGATGGTATAGATACCGTAGCATCAGCAGAAGATTTCTATGATACTGAGGCTGAATTTTGGGCAGAAGCGAACACTCCGTGGTGGTCTTGGATTCCGCCTTACCATTACCTCGGGTTGAACAACGAATTAAGTATTAATGAAGTAGCTGATGCCTATGCTGATGGCCTAGCCTGGTTCCCTAGATTAAATCCTACATGGCAAGAATTGATCGGCCATAGAGAGACTAATATCATATCTAACTGTGATTGCTATAACTATGGCACTGAAGATTGGAATGAATGTACTTATGGGACTGGTAACACATGTTTTGATACGGAAACCATTATCAAACCTTCCGATGGATTCATCCTAGCTGAATCCGCTATGAATGGACCAGGGATACATTATGAACCAGAATTCATGCCAGGATCTAATCATATGCAGATGAAAAATGATAGTAATATGGAGGATGCTATCGATAAAATTTTCTTATTCGGCTTAGGTAGTCCATATTTTCAAACAGACGAACGATAATATGAAACAAACAATGAATATACTTATAACAATTCTTTTCACAACCTTATTCTGGGCTTGTGAAAAGTCTGATCTACCAATTGACCCACCTGTGGAAGTAATAGAAGACTTGGAAATAGAATGGGCGACTAGATTAGATTTTGATAAAGAAATAGTAGGAACAGATAATACTCAGCATTATAAAGAATGGGTAATAGTTGGCGGCGATATTAATGACCCACCAACATTACTAGCTTTCAACAAAGATACAGGTGAAAAGGATTGGGAATTAATATTTGATGAATTTCCTGATGGGAAAATTAATCTATCTAAAATATTTAATAACAATTATATAGCTCAAACTGGACGAAGAGTTTTCGGGATAGATTTAGATTCCAAAGCAATTCTTTGGCAAAAGAATTTCCATGAAATGAACATCAATCTAGGTCGCGGAGTTATTGCCTCCAATGGCATGTACTATCAAGTCGGCACATGGAACTTTAATCCGAGTGGCGGAGGCGTAGCACATATGTATGAAATCGACCCATATAGTGGTGATTATAATCAAGTATACGCCAAAGCACCTGACAGTATTGGTACTACAACAGTATCTCCACCAGTAGTTTGGGAGGACACTGAAAATGGGCGATCCTTATTAATTTTCAATGAAAGACCTAATGCAGAGTTATCACCACCATTAACAAGCCAGTATTTGGTATCCATAAATTTAACTACCAAAGAGAGAGTTTGGGAAACTAAGGTGACTAATGAATTTGCCAGTAATGGACTTCACCCACCTATAATCTATGATAATCGTATTGTTATTACGGGCGGTCACAATTCTATCTATGGATTTGATATCAATACTGGAGCAAAACTATGGGCGTACGAAGATGAAAATAGTCTAGGTCTTGCACAATGGGGCAAGACAAACCACTTAATCCATGACAACAGATTGTATGTAAATGAAACAGGCGAAGATGTCTCTTGTCTAGATCCTGAAACTGGCACCCTTATATGGGACAACATCAAAGGAGGGGCCAACTGTACTGACAATATGCACTACTATGAGAAAGAGGATTTATTAGTATTCACCTCATGGGGCTATGGTTCTGTCATGGTACTGGATGCGCTGACTGGGGAGACACTACATAGGGAGATTCAATATGATAACTCTCCATATAATAGTGATGTGGTCTATGACGAAGAGCGTGACCTTTTTATGACCTCAACATATAAACATGCCGTAGCATTCAAGGTGCGGCGAACGGAATAAAAACTGATTACTATTTTTTGTGAAATCGGAAGCTGTCCTTTGAGCATGGTTTTCGGTTTTACAAAAAACTAGTGCTGTGTCAAGTGATAAGTGATGGGTTGAATTTGAATGTATTATGAGGTTGAGCAAGGCAGAGGTTCTTGAGTTTAGCGAGCTAAATGAAAGGTTCTCTAACGCTGCACAGGCTTAAAATAGATCAAATGCGCCCGTCAATTTGTCCTTGACAGAGCACTAGACTCATCGCATAAAAATTACTTATGAAAAATGTAAAACAATTCATCTTGACAATTGTCTTTCTTTTTCCACTATTCTGTTGTGGACAAGAGATGATTTACAACAACAATAAGATCTCTTACGAAGGTAAAGTCTATAATAAAAATAGCATCAACTCTATTATGATGGCATCTCCAGAGGCATACAGACTATATAGCGAATCGATTAATTCTAGTAGAAAGATAAGAGATTTTGCTATCGGAGGAGCATTAGCTACCGCTCTTACCGTTTTTTGTATTTCACAATACAAAAAATCACTCAAAAGCGATCCACTTCTTAGCCTAATTATAGCACCCGTGTCATTCGCATTAATCGCTATTTCGGGAGTCACAAGCATTTCGCTATTTACTGTCGCTTTATCACACAGACAAATGTCAAATAGGCGCCTTAAAGAAGCTGTGAATCATTATAATTGGGAGATACACCAGAATAAAGAACAAGACTTATCCTACCTTAAGCTTGACATTTCTAACCACGGTTTGAGTCTAAATTATAGTTTTTGACCCTTAATGGTAAAAGTATAATAACAAAATTTAATTGCTGATTACGATATTTGTGTAAATGAAGAACAACAAACCCTTACCAATTTGTAAACGCATCATTAAATACATTCTCAGTTAGCTGATCAAAGATGTCCTCGATATAGCCATCCTGAACTTCTTGTAGGTCTTGACTTGGATCGAATGGAATGCCAAAAGAGAAATTCTTCTTCCAATTGTCATCCTCATTATTATTATTGATGTAGTTTACACTTACAGTTATTGTCAACTTATTGAGGGAGACCTCATTACCAGCCCTATTTCCTTCATTACTGACATTGAATCCTGTGATCGTGCAATCGAATTCGATATGAGGATCGGTATCATTCCATGTCAGGCTAGATTGACTTCTTATTTTCTGTCTGAACTGATCCATGAACCTCTCAGGAGTATCCGGAGGTGCTTTGAAGTCAGTCAACTTTACTTGCTGCACGTAGAAAGTGTTTACATCTGCAGGAATACTTATCCCCTTAAACGAGTAGCAACCCGAAAAGAGAATAACTGCAAAAACGAAACTTGATATATATTTCAATGAATTCAACATAAGTAATTAACGAACGAAATTATTGATTTGTAATAGTAATTTAAAGAATTGCTTATTCATTAATCTCGTACTGTTTAATTTTTCTGTAAAGTGTTCTTTCTGATATGCCGAGTTCTTCTGCTGCATCTTTTCTTCTTCCTCTGTGTTTTTTTAAAGCCTTACCTATCATATCTTTTTCCATAGATTCTAAAGATAGGTTTTCTTCTATGACTTCTGTGTTTTCGTATTCTGATCTTTTTTCATGATCCAGAATGATAGGCCGAGTCATGATATCTTCACCACCACCATCGTCATTATCACCATCATCGTTGTAGAATTGATTATCACTTGTTCTTTGTGGCGTTGAAGATGGGCGCTCTGTTCTCATGTATCGATCCAGAGAGTCAGTATTCTTGCTTAATCGTTGCATGTCAGGAACAGAGAGGTCATTGTTGTTTATAAGTTCGTAGACTAATGATTTTAGGTCATTGAGGTCAGTTTTCATTTCAAGTAAAAACTTAAACAACAGTTCTCTTTCTTGGAATCCAGAGGTACTGTCTTTATTTGGCTGATCGGCAAGTGCAGGTAGATTCCTTTTGATAAGCCTAGGTGCCACCTCGAGTAAAGCTTCGGCGTCCACTAGTGGTTTGTCAGACATCACAGAAAGTTGCTCAACAAGATTTTTGAGCTCTCTGATATTACCTGGCCAACGATAGTTTTCTATGACCATTTGAGCTCGTTCGTCCAATGCTAATGATTCGGATCTATACTTCTCAGAAAAATCTATTGCAAATCTTCGGAAGAGCATATATATGTCTTCTCTTCGTTCATGAAGTGCAGGCACGTTGATGGGTACTGTATTTAATCTATAATAGAGATCTTCTCTAAATTTTCCTTTTTTAATTAGTTCTTCTAAATCAACATTAGTGGCAGCAACTATCCTGACATCGGTTCTTAGTGTTTTGCTCGCTCCTACTTTTATGAATTCTCCTGATTCTAATACCCTTAAAAGATATGATTGAGTATCCAGTGGCATCTCACCTATTTCATCCAAAAAAATAGTACCACCATCTAAAGTCTCGAAATATCCATTTCTATCTGAACTTGCTCCAGTAAATGAGCCTTTCTCATGTCCAAACAACTCAGAATTGATCGTTCCTTCTGGGAGTGCTCCACAATTGAGAGCTATAAATTTATTGTGTTTTCTCTTACTCAATTCATGGATAATCTTAGAGAATACCTCTTTACCCACACCACTTTCCCCTCGTATTAAAACAGTAAGATCTGTATTCGCCACTCGCATAGCAGTACTCAGTGCTCTATCAAGTACATCTGATCGACCAACGATTCCAAATCTTTGTTTTACACCTTGTAAGGTCATATTTTATTAATTTTGAATTGGTGAATGATTGAATCGTAGAATTGCTTTATTATTGTTTTTTCGTTTACGAGATCTTTAGTGCTCGTGTAAACATTTAAATTAGCAACCTATCCAAAAACGCAACTAAATTCACGAAAACGTAAAAGTGCAACAAACAACTGTACGTCAAGTCCCATAAGAACTATCAACCAAGTGACTTGGGAAACAAACACGTGGGCTAGGGTAGCAAATTACAGGTTTTAGGGCTGAATATCTATCAACTAAGCCTCCACAATCTCCCCTTTCAATGTCGCCTGATTCACCTCATCAACTCTCACCATTACATAATCACCAGCCTTGTGCTCACCCGTTTTAGGGAAAATAAGCATCTTGAATTGATCATTCTTGCCTTTCCAATGCAGGTCTGATTTTTTACTATTGCCTTCTATCAATACCTTGAATATCTTTCCTATGTCTAATTTGTTAGATTCAACAGATAGCTTGTTCTGAAGTTCTATTACTTCCGAAAGCCTCCTTTTCTTCACATCAAGAGGGACATCGTCCTCATACTTTTTGGCGGCTAATGTACCAGGTCTTTCACTGTAGAAAAACATGTAAGACATCGTATAGTTAGTATACTCCATGATAGATAAAGTATCTTGGTGATCTTCTTCAGTCTCGCTGCAAAAACCAGTAATAACATCTGCCGAAATCGCACAGTCTGGAATGATCCTGTAGATAGAATCTACTCTTTCTTTGTACCATTCTCTAGTGTAGGTACGATTCATTCTTTTTAGGATTCTACTGTTTCCAGATTGTACAGGGAGGTGGATGTAGTTGCATATATTATCATACTTCTTTATGGTATAAAGCACCTCATCTGTAATGTCTTTTGGGTGGGAAGTAGAAAATCTAACTCTAAGATCTGGATGTACTAAAGCTACCATTTCTAACAATTGAGCGAAAGTCACTTTTTCTTTTGTTTCAGGATTTTCCCATTTATAAGAATCAACATTCTGACCAAGAAGGGTTACTTCTTTATAACCATTTGATACCAATTCTGTGGCTTCAGCTAATATTGAGAATGCATTTCTAGATCTTTCTCTTCCTCTTGTAAATGGGACTACGCAAAACGAGCACATATTATCACATCCTCTCATGATAGAGATAAATGCGGATACTCCATTTGTTCCTAATCTCATCGGAGATATATCAGCATAAGTTTCCTCTCTGCTTAGTAATACATTGATACTCTGATCTCCTTCTTCTGCGGAGGATATAAGGTTCGGGATATCACGATATGCATCAGGACCAACTACTAGGTCGACCAATTTTTCTTCTTCGAGTAACTTAGATTTTAATCTTTCAGCCATACAGCCGAGGATTCCGATCATCACTTCAGGTCTTTCTCTTTTTACCCTATTGAATACGCCAAGTCTGCGGCGAACATTATATTCGGCCTTCTCTCTAATAGAACAAGTATTGATCAAAAGTAGATCCGCAACATCCATGTTTCGAGTAGGACCATATCCTGATTCTGCAAGAATAGATGCTACGATCTCACTATCGCTGAAGTTCATCTGACAGCCATAACTTTCTATATAAAATGATTTTTGCCCAGGGACTTTACCCCCATCAAAAAAGACTTCTCCTTGTTTGCTCTCGTCCACTTTCTTTTCCAAATCTACTATCGTAGGATTGTCGTTATACATCGTCTATCTTTTATTTTTTATTCCTCTTGTAGGTGATTGATTAGATCACTCAGTTTTATTGAAGTGCAAAGATATTTAAAAAATAGATAGTACGTGACAAAGTGGCAGGAGTGTTTTAGAGAATTTCGAATTATCAATGTTGAATTATGAATGTTGGGGCTTGGTCTCTGGCATTATCATGGATTATAGTACTTGTTTCAACTACATACTATGCTGTAATATCTTAATCGATCGGCAACTATAAATTTCGTCGAAGACACTACTGAAGAAACAGGAGAAAGGACTGAATATCACTTCTAAGGAATTAAACACATTATTAAAATATAAATACATTGATAATCAACTGTCTAAGGCAACGTTTTGTCATTTCATCTGGTCTTATTAACAAACCACATTATATTGAAATATTGTATTTATATATTTTTCATCTCTATCTTTTTCACATCATGTGTTTCGGACAGCCCTTGGTATGAAGAGGTAGCTAGGAATCAAGTATCAGAGAAGGCTAGTAACTATTTCGCGCCGAAAGGACAAAGCGAAAGTTTTGCCATGGATTCTGTTTTGTATGATAAGCTAATCGAAAGCGGAACAAGTGACTATTGCGCAATGATATCTGCTTTTGCTATGAGTGATGTTGAATTGGAGAGACAATTGCCTAACCGATGCCATAGCCAATATTATAAATTTGGAAATTGCATTGCTACAATGTTAGAAGATACAGTAACAATTACCTTCAGAACCCAAAACCTTCGTAGAAGTATTGCTAGTAATAAGATCATCAATGTCAAAGTACTAGGAAATGATCACTATGCTGAGATTATCCATTGGGGACGAAAGTATAGAGAAGTATCTAAAATAGATGGCACTAAGGAATTAAGAAAGTCCCCGACTAGCGAGATTATAAATACCAAGCTAAAGCTTAATAAAAGAAGTTACTCGATTGGAGATACCATCATTGGAGAAATCAAGATCACTTCTTATCAACAAAAAGGAAGGAGGAAAACCAAAGTCAAAGAATACAGTGAAGGTAAATTCAGAGCTATTATAGGCGGATATGGTGTAGAATGTATTCAAGAAAAATCATTAGCCACTTCTTGGATAAAAAGTTGAGTTTTCATTTTTTGTTTAATTTTCTTATAGTTTTTTAAGCTGTTTATACGACGTCGTTGTATATTAAGTGGGCTTATATGTGCTTCCCGTTAACGATCGGGAGGCTCAGGAATACTTAAGGTTCGTCTTCTCAAAATCAGAATAGAGTAACTCATAAAAGTCTAACCTCGAAACATCTAGAAGCGAGGCGGTCTAGAAATCTAAAAGAGTAGCGATCCTAAATTTAAAAGTCGTAAAGCAAAGCGATCTAACCCTTAATTCAAAACAAATTCCTTTAATTTTCATTTATATCGTAAATACAAAAAGAGCAAAAAATGTTCAGATACATCCCTTTTGAGGAAATAGAAAAAAACAAATGGAACGGTACCGTCCACTATGCTAACAATGGCAATATCCAGGGCTATCACTGGTATCTCAAGGCTGTGCTCAGTGAATGGGGAGCTATCGTAGAAAATGACTATGAAACTGTAGTGCCTGTTATTCTTGAACCCATCAAACCATACCAATATAAATTACTACAAGAGCTAGGTCCATATTCGGTGAACCTGCTTAACAAAGTGAGAATGGACGAAGTCATGCTACTACTAGAAAAGCATAACAAAAGCGGTCAATATCCTATCAATAGCCGAGTGAGTTCTTCGCATCTAACAAATTACAATCAGAAAGCAAGACAAAAATCAGTTTTCCTTGGTGGAAAGAATTACGATGTTTTATCAAAAAGTTATAGCGACGAATTACTAGATAATCTCTATGGAAACGGATATGAAAAAATCAAGATTATGTCTGGCAAGAAGCCTGAAGTAATAGTCGGTCTACTCAAGGAAAGTAAAGATTATAAAAATGCCCTTATGCGTATTATGTACAATGCCATGCACAGAGGTGTAGGATTCTCTAATGGAATAGAAGATAAAACTACAGGTGAGATATTAGCCATCAGTTTTTTTCTAGGAACACCAAGTTCCATCTCAGAATTGGTCTCTTTTACAAATGGAGAAAAGAAATACAGGCAACTCATCTTCGATCTGATCTTTCGAAATAATTCTGAAAAAGCATCAAAAATAGAGACCTTCCATAATGTTAATGACTTGCAAGAAATGGGTTTTGACTTAGAACCAGTTGGAGATATACAGTTTAAGAGATCTGCTTTTTTTAATTTTAAGAGGGCATTTGGGGGAGCGGTGTAGAATTGAACCCTATGAAAGAGCTGTTTTTTAGAAAAAATAGATCCTAAATCATTATAGATTATGGATAATTGTAGGAAATCATTTTTATATGTAGAAGGCATCGATGTTAACCCACCACTAAAGTCTACAGCTACTAGATTTGAGAAAGAATAATTATATGTGAGGTCTAGATCTACTGTTTTGAAAATAGAAGCTCCAACTCCTAATTTGGGGATGTAAAAGAACCTATTGAATGAAGCATCTAATATATTCGTGTCTCTTGAAGGATTGGTGTCGATAAAAACATCTTCTCTTTCTAATTTGGAAAGGTAACTAAACCTAAGTAATGCTATGATAAACCAATCTTGTGATATCGCTACATTTAATTGTATAGGTAGATCTAAGAAGCTTGCTCGGTGGTAAGAAATATCCAAATCATTGAATCCTTTGAAATATCTTACTCCTGGTGAAATATTAAGTTCTGTATCACTCTCTTTGATATATGTAAATCTAAAGTTATAGCCAAACGAGCTTTTTCGATTTGATTCATCTATTCTAAAGATCCCTTGATTGCCCTCATTGTTTGTTTTTATATAGAAATTTTGTATTCCAGATATCTCAGCTCCAAATTTAAAATTTGATTGACACTAAGAAGTTAGGCCGATAAAAAGTGTCAAAAGGATAAGTAGAAATCTATATTGTTTGATATATCGGGTACAATTGATCATTCGTAAAGCTAATGAAATCATAATTAAGGGGCAGCAATAATTGAAATGGGTTTCAGTTTATCGTTTTCTTTTTCGACAATAATACTTCGTCAACTTAAGATAGAGGTTCAATGATTCTGTTGAAAAATTATTGTTGCAACAAACAACAAAGTCGAAAGAAATTACATTGTATCAATATCTAAAGAAGACAAATCATGGACAGAAGGAAATTTATTAAAGATTCAGCAATTATAGGGGCGGTAACTGTCGGTCCAAGTATTATTCTCGCTAATTCTGGAATGTACTCTGATGAACGATATAGGAAAGTGCATAGAGTACTTACCGCTGGTGCTACATTCGTAGGTACTCTACCAATATTGAGAGCTTTCGCAGGTAATCATACAGATTATGTATCTCCGTTTGTTTTATTTGATGAATTTGGACCAGTAGAGGTGGCGCCAAACACTGACCCTTTGAAAGTGGCAGCGCATCCACATGCAGGGGTGACACCGACTACTTATTTTGTGTCAGGGAGTGGACATCACAAAGACAGTCTCGACTATGATTTTGAAATAGAGACAGGAGAATTTATGATGTTCAGTTCAGGAAGTGGAGCGATTCATATGGAGGAGTCAGGAAATGTATTGAAACAAGATGGAGGTCTCATGCATGGTTTCCAAATCTGGCTTAATACTCCGCAAAAATATAAATGGGATGCTCCGTCTACTATAATAAATAAGGGGAAGTCAATGCCAACGATTGTTCATGATGATTTTACAGCCAAGGTGATCATGGGAGAGTTGTTCGGACATTGTGCTGAAGTGAAGACGTTATCGCCTACTTTCTACTACCATGTAAATCTTGATGAAGATAAACGTCTTGATATACCAACCGATCCTACGCATAATGCATTTATATATGTTGTTGATGGTGAATTGGAGATTGAAAATCAGAAATCTCTAAAGAAAAATCAAGTGGCATTATATGAAAGAGGTAAGAGTGATATCAATCTATATGCTAAATCAAAAGCAGAATTCTTTGTGTTAGGCGGGAAGCCACTTGATGAGGTTGTATTTTCTTATGGGCCATTTGTGATGAATAATGAGGAGGAAATCAGACAATGTATTAATAATTATAATACAGGGAAAATGGGAGATCCGGAAGTTGTTAATAGATCATAAATAGCAGGTTAAAAATAAATTTGTCACAATTATTTTCATCCAAAAAGCTTAAAGAATGATCAAGGAAGACAGAACAGAAGACTATTCTTTGTAGAACATTTCATCTATCCTTTACGTTTTGTATTATTACATGATGAATTCTTTTTCCAAATATGCGATTTGCTTGTTTTTCATTGCTGTATCCTTCGAGATATCAGCACAAAAGACGTTTCAACCGAAAGCTACACAGATAGATTGGAAGGGGATCATATATCGAAAAGAGATTGCTTATGAAGCTAGAATTCATACAAATGGTGGATTGATTGGAGTCAATATAGGAAAGATTAAAACTTATTATAAAACCAATTATTATCATCTAAGCATTGGTTATCTCAAGGACCCCAGAGAAAAACGACAGAATAGGAATTTGTCATTTAAGTTTCCTGATCGAAGTAGGTCTTTTGCCTTTGGTAAGCAAAACTCAGTGATCAATATTCGTGGAGGAATAGGGGCCAAACGATTTATAAGTGAAAAAGCGAAAAGAAAAGGGATAGCTATTGGTTATGATTATCATGTAGGTCCATCGTTAGCACTTCTAAAACCTTACCAATTAGAGTTGATTTATGAAGTAGATAGTGGTTCGGCTAATGATAGAGAGATTAGAGTTGAAACCTATTCTGAAGATAACGCTGATACATATTTGAATTACAATGATATCTTCGGAGGAGCTGGATACTGGAATAATTTTGGCGACATATCTATAGTACCTGGAATTCACGGTAAACTAGGGTTGTTCTTTTCTATGGGGGCATTTGATAAAACTGTAAAATCATTGGAGGTAGGTGTGATGGGAGATATTTATATCAAAAAATTACCAATCTTAGTAGCCACAGAAACGGTAAGTAATAAACCTTACTTTTTTAATTTTTATGTCAAATTTCTATTCGGAAAACGAAGTAATTGATCATTTGTCATGAGGTAAGCCTATCTTTACGAAACTTAAATATGCACTCTAGCATTAGTATAAAGTGTAAGTAATATAAAAGTCATTTCTGAATTTTCAAAAAAGAAGAAAGGACATTTGAAATAATCATAAAATAAGAGGATGTTAGAACTTCCTGTAATAAATAAAGAAACAGCAACTAGAACTAAAAAACCAGATTGGTTGAGAGTAAAGTTGCCAATTGGTGAGGACTATAAACGAGTACGAAATCTAGTCGACGAGTATAAACTGAATACCATTTGTCAAAGTGGAAATTGCCCTAATATGGGTGAGTGCTGGGGTGCTGGGACTGCCACTTTTATGATACTTGGTAATGTATGTACAAGAGGATGCTCGTTCTGTGCTGTAAAGACAGGAAGACCACCAGAATATGATGAGGACGAACCGAGAAGAGTAGCTGAAGCGATCAAGCTGATGGAAGTGAAGCATGCCGTAATCACATCAGTAAATAGAGACGAACTCAAGGATAGAGGAGCTGAGATATGGTATCAAACAGTAATTTCTGTGAAGGAATTGGCTCCATCTACTACAATGGAAACATTGATTCCAGATGTAAAGGCAAACTGGGAAGCACTAGAAAGAATGATAAGTGGTGGACAAGAGGTTGTTTCTCATAATATGGAGACAGTAGAGTCGCTGTATAGAAAGGTGCGACCACAAGGGAAGTATCATAGAAGTCTAGAGCAGATCAAAAGAATAAAGGACTACGGAAAAAGAACAAAAACGGGATTCATGGTCGGGCTAGGGGAGACAGATGAGCAGGTATACCAAACAATGGATGACTTGATCGAAAGTGGTTGCGATGTAGTAACGATAGGTCAATATCTACAACCGACTAAAATGCACTTAGCGGTTGATTCATTTGTACATCCTGATAAATTCGCCGAGTATAAAGAAGTAGGATTGCAGAAAGGGTTTGATTATGTAGAAAGTGGACCTTTGGTACGAAGTAGTTACCATGCAGAAAGGCATCTTTAAGATTAAAGTTTGAAATTGACTTGTAAGTAATGGCGAAAATGTAAGATGGTCATCTCAGGCTAGAGATTTATTTCTTAGTCAAGGCACAAAAAAAGAGGAGTTATGCATCGCATAATGAGTATTTTTGTAACGAAGGATTGGGACAAAATATCAGCATCAAATGAATAAGTTATTTTTTTAACATTATTAAAGAAGTTTTCGGAGATAGATAAATATGGTAAGAGCTGGGATAATAGGTTGGGGAGAGAATGGAAAGAAGATAGCAAATGCTCTACATTTTCAAATTAAAGACACAGAAGTAATCGGCATAGCAACTGAAAACCCAGAGGGTCGTGACTATGCAATGAATAAAATGGGCCTCAAGCATATTTTTTCTAACTATAGTAGCTTGTTAGAACTGCATCAAATTGATATGATTTGTATATGTTCTGATGGGGATTTGCATCTCAATCATGTAGAAAAATCACTCACTTCCGGTTCTAATGTTTTTATAGATCATCCATTGGCAAGTAATGTAGAGGATTGCCGGAAAATGGAAAAGATAATTGACAGTTATCCTTCTTATAAATCTACTGTCGCTTTTCCGAGGAGATTTGACCATAGGCTTGAGCCTGTACAAAGAGATATCGTAGAGGGTAAATTGGGGAATATACTCCGAATCGATTGTCATACTTACGAAGCTATACTGCAACGACCCACTGAAGGTGAAGTGCCTAAAGTGAGGAAAGGTATATTTATGGATTTGATGCTGCAAGATATTGATATGGTACGCTGGCTTACAGGTGCTGAGTATGAATCTGTATATGTAGCTGGGAATGCACACAAATACCCATCACTCAAAAGACAAAATGATGCGGATACAGCGATTGCTATAGCTAAATTAACAGGCAATGTCCTTGTTAACTTTATCAGCTCAAGAGTAACACATCGTGGATCTGGTTATGAACTGAAAGTAGTAGGGACTAATGGCGAGATAAACATCAGTCAACTTGAAAAATCTGATAAGTTAGTTGATAGTTTAGATGGAAAACCTTTTTATCTGTCTAATGGCGCAAAAGAGAATGATTACCTCAGAATATTAAAGGATTATGTAGCGTCAGTAAGAAATGGGAATAAAATAAAGTATAAATTAGAAGATGCGACAGAAGCTACTCGTGTAGCTGTAGCGATGACAAAATCATTTCTCTTAGGGCAAGAAGTATCTCTTAAATCATAAGAATAATGGAAAAAGTACTATCAATATTGAAGTCTAATAAATTGCGTGTAACACCCGTGCGTAAGGATCTCCTTAGTGTTTTTATCGATTCGGACACAGCATTGTCAAATCAAGATATAGAAGACCGCTTACAAGAAGTAGATCGTATTACTTTATATAGAACCCTGAAGTCATTCCAAGAAAAAGGAATCATTCATCGAGCATTTGATGGTACTGATACAGCTAAATATGCAGCTTGTTCTGATGGTTGCAGTGCACATGCTCATCATGACGAACATTTACATTTCCATTGTTCAGTTTGTGACAATACATTTTGTGTAGATGAGATTAAGATTCCTAAATTAGAGATGCCATCTGGGTTTACAGCTCAGAAAACGAGTATCGTTGTTGATGGTATATGTGAGAATTGTGGGTAAGGTTTTTTAATTTCATTTTGTATAGTTTGATTCTAATAACTCATTTAATCTTTTAATGCATTCTCATACATAGGGTATTTGAATGTGTCCCTCCTCCTTCCATATGCCTTTTAGGATAATCTAGGTCAACGGTAATGGCATTGAATGTATTCGCAACTTTAGTCGCATGTGCAGCAGAAAATGATCAAGATGATACAGCCGGTAAGATAGTGTAGGCAGATTGCCAATGTCGCTTCGAATTCTATTCGAAGCTGAAAGAGGAATATGCAAAGCAAAAGCAAATAGAATAGGTGCTCAAAGCAAAATATAAAACAGTACCTAGTTGCTAGCACTTACTGAGCTGAAGGTCTCTGACCTCGCAGCGAATTTGTTTTCATTGGCTCGGGCTAAACCCTAACTCGGCCTTTTGCATCCGTTCTGCGAAATAAAATCACCTTTACTGAGCGAACAAAACTGTTCGCTATTCCTTAAAAGGGCATGGTGGCTGCTGGTGACTCGGGCAGATAGATGGATTTTGCCATCGAATTAAATCATTGCATCGAACAGTAACATCTTGCCCTCTGGAGGGATATAGCGAATATGATACCAGAATCCAAAGATCGCTGGGCAATCTATTACTACCATTATCACTCAGTGGTGTCTATTCTAATGTTGAAGACACTATCAAAGACAGGTGAAAGGTATCAGCGTCGCAATTAGCAAATACAAAACAAACATTATAAAGAGATGAGAAAGCGTATCAGCATAAAAGGTATTTTGCGAATAAACAAAAAAGCTTATATACTGATTACATTTTAATACCAAATAAAATCTAGAAGGAACTATAAATTTCACCTTATAATGTCCTCCAAACAATCTTTTTGTTTGAAATAGAAAAAACGAATATCTATTCGTCTTGTAGAATACATGTAAAACATATTTGCTTTCTATGATATGTTCGTCAATAGTGTATATTGCACAACATTTATTTTCAGATTAACAAACTCAATACTTAAAGTTTATGAAAAAATTTCTCTACACATTTATTTTCACGTTCATCTTAGCTGGTTCTTCCATGCTGATGGCACAATCACAAACCAATCTTGACAAGGGATTGAGATTTGTAGAGCAAAATGCTCAAAAATGGGGGCTAGTCGAATCTGACTATGCAGATATCATGGTAAGTGATATGTACAGTAACCATAAGACGGGTGTTACATATATTTATTTGATTCAAGCATATAAAGGAATTCCTGTCAACAATGCAATCACACCTGTTATCATTTCTTCTGAAGGGAGAATATCAGTAGTGAAGCATGGGTTTGTACAAGGATTGGAAACAAAAGTGAATGGTACTAAGCCATCTCTTACACCAACTGCAGCGATCAAATCTTCTGTAGCTCACTTAGGGTTAGTGGCTAAAGATATGCCAGTTTTGCTAAGATCAGATGTGGATAAAAACATTTTTGACTTTGGGGTTGCTGATTTTGCACATAATGAGATAAGTGTAAAGCTTACTTATGTTCTAGAAAATAATCAGCTTAGACTAGCATGGAATCTTGCAATCGATGAAAAACAAGATTCTGATTACTACAGTGTTTTTGTAGATGCTTCAAATGGTCAGGTTATTTCAAAATTCAACTATACTAAATCTTGTACTTTTCACAAAGATCAATATAGCAAGCACAAAGGTTGTGACCATGCACATGATAACAAAGAACCAATGGCTACGTTAGCTGAAGCGAATGCAGCAATGACTGCCGCTTCTGGATCTTACTCTGTGTACGCACTTCCAACAGAATCTCCGATACATGGACCTCTTGTGTCAGTAACTTCTCCACATTTTACAGATTCTTCTCCATTTGGATGGCATGATACTAACTATTCTGATGGACCTGAATTTACAATTACCAGAGGTAATAACGTACATGCTTTCTTAGATAAAGATGATACAAGCATATCTTCTGGCGATGAACCAGATGGAGGAGATGCTCTTGATTTTTCAAGTTATTCTCATGTCGCACTTGGACAAGCATTAGACAACCAAGATGCATCTACTGTCAATTTGTTCTATACGGCTAATATGGTACACGATATTACTGAAAGACTTGGATTTGACGAGCAAGCTGGTAATTTCCAACAGAATAACAATGGTGTTGGTGGTTTAGGTGGTGATTATGTTTTAGCAAAAGCATCTGCAGGATTTGGATTGCCTGGTCCACTTTTAAATAATGCAGATTTCTCTACCCCACCTGATGGATCAAATGGAAGAATGAGAATGTTTCTTTGGAATAATCCAAGTGGAATTTTATCAGTTGACTCTCCACCAGCTTTAGCTGGATTTATAGGTGATATTATTGAAGCAAGAGATCCTGCAACGGGATTAATAACTTGGGGAACCGAAGTACCTGGCCCACAAGATACACCTGTTACAGGTAAAGTAGTTATCGCTGTTGAGGATTCGCCCGGTAATCCTATTACCGCTTGTAACCCAATCTTAAATGCAGATGAAGTTAATGGAAACATAGCATTAGTAGATAGAGGTTTATGCGATTTTAGTATGAAAGCTTATAATGCTCAGATAGCGGGAGCTATTAGTGTAATTATATGTAATGTAGATGGGGGAAGTGCACTTGGTGGTATGGGCCCAGGTGATAATAATGAATTAGTTACGATTATTCCTTTGCTTATTCCTAAAGCAGACTGCGATAGAATAAAAGCTTCTATTCTGTCTAACATAGACGTAACATTAACATTACAATCAAGAGATCCAATGGGACCGACTTACTTAGATGGTTCTGTAGATAACGGTATAATAGCTCACGAATATGGGCATGGAATTTCAAACAGACTTACTGGTGGACCAGGAGCAGCAGGTTGCGTTTCTTCTGCAGAACAAGCAGGAGAAGGTATCAGTGATTTCTTTTCATTGGTGTTGACTGTCGAAGAAGGAGATCAAGGAACTGACTCTAGAGGCATTGGAAATTATGCAGATGCTCAACCAGCAAATGGAGGAGGAATTAGAGGATTCCCTTATTCAACTGATATGAGTGTCAACCCTAGAACTTACGATGATATTAAAGTAGCTGGAGGAGTTCATGAATTTGGTGAGACCTGGGCTACTGCTTTGTGGGAAATCTATTGGGGTTTTGTGAATAGAGACGGTTTGGATATGAAATGGGAAGATGAAGATGCTGGAAATTATAAAGCGGTAAGGCTTGTTATTGAAGGTATGAAAATGGGGCCATGTAACCCTAGTTTGATAGATGCAAGAGATGCGATTCTTCAAGCAGATACAATGTTTTATAGTGGAAGTAATGCAGAATTACTTTGGACTGCGTTTGCAAAAAGAGGATTTGGTTATTTAGCTGATGATGGAGCAGGTTCAGATGATGCTACAGATGGAACAGAAAATTTTGATCCATACCCACAGGCGATCCAGACTATGAAAATCCAACAAGTAAATGAAACAATAGCAGAGCCTGGTGACGAATTAACAGTGACGATTACAGCACAAAATCATATTCCTGATACTCAGACAGATGTTGTGATAACTAGTAACATTCCTGCGGGACTTACTTACGTTGATGGTTCATCAAGTATGACTGCAACACATGAAAATGGAGTTTTATCTATACCTGTTGGTGATATGGTATTTGATCAAAATATAACTATTACTTATAATGTAACTGCAGATGCTGGAGTATCTTCAGAGACACTATTTATTGATGATCTTGAAGAGGAAGATGATGAAGGATATATCACAGATGTTATTGAAGGGGATGTTATATGGAATTTTGCATACCCAACAGCAAATTCAGGTTCTATTTCTTGGTGGGCTTCACAACCAAACATAGATGAAGAAATTGATTATTGGTTGAACATTCCACCACTTCAAGTAGTAGGAAACACTCCAGCTTTGAGATTTTTCCATAAATATGATACAGAGTTTGGCGCTGATGCTGGATTTGTGCGAGTATCTACAGATGGTGGAGTTGTATTTCAAGATGTGAAAGATAAGTGGATAAGAAATGGATATAATTCTTCTGTTCAGTATGGTACTTTTGCCATTCCTTTATTAGAAGGATTCTCAGGAAGTACTGACGATCAGTTTATTGATTCTTACCTTGATCTTACAGATTTTAAAGGAGAAGAAATAATCGTGAGATTTAGATTTGGTACAGATGATAATACAGGGCCTGATGTTCCAGAAAGAGGATGGTTCTTAGATGATTTTGAAATGATGGACCTTATCCGTTATGAAGCAATAACATGTATTGCATCTAGTAATACTTCAGGTGAGCAATGCGCGACACCGGTGCAGATTATTATTGATTCTGATGGTGTTGTAGGTCTTAATGATGATGAATTAGAAGGATTCAACATTGGAATCTCTCCTAATCCAGCTTCTGATTACATCACAGTAGGATTGACTGCGGAAGTAAAAACTCCTGTTCAGATCTTATTGACAAATATAGATGGTAAAGTTGTTAGTGCTCAAAATGCAGTAGCTAAGCCATCAGCAATCGCAAGAACATTTGATACATCAAGCTTACAAGCGGGTATGTATTTAGTGCAAATAAAATCAGCGACCGGAATTACAACTAAGAAAGTTATAATTCAGTAAAACTGTTTTTGAATAAGTTAAAGAAGTCTCACTTGTGTAATGCAAGTGGGACTTTTTCTTTGACTTATAGAAGGCATCGCTCAAAGCGATACCATCTACCATAAATCATAACTCATTTTGACTTATAGAAGGCATCGCTCAAAGCGATACCATCTATCTTAACCCATTTTGACTATCTCTTTTTTAACAACTAAATTTTTTTTCGCTCTGGACCGCGAGTTTTATTCAGAATTTCAATGGGAAATATTAATGGATTTATATCTTTGTGGTATATTACACGTTATAATTAATCGTAATAGGTAAAGAATTGAATTTCTGATATTTACGATTAAATTGACTTGGATTTCAAAAGTACTATATTGAATAACTGCTATAAAACTCTTGTTGGTAAACTTGCTTCGACTGTATTTTCGAATTGCCAAGATTTATTATCTGATAAATTTGTTCAAAAAACAAACTTGCTTCCAATAGCGATAATGTTTGTATTCGCCATTGTATTGATACCCGCTGTAAGTGTCGCTCAATGCATAGAACCTATTTCCGATGCAGGTCTTTATTGCGATCCTAACCATCCTGACAGTCCCGCTCCTATCATTTGTTCTATAGAATGTTTGGATGGGTTCACTGCGACGATGCCTTCGACGCTATTGCCTGACCAACCAGAATCTTTATGTGGGAACTCTGGGACACCTAATAACCTTTCTTGGTTTGCATTCGTAGCGGGCGATACTTTGATAGATATTACAATCACTCCAAGTAATTGTGTCACTGGTTCCGTTTTTTCAGGAAATCCCGGTGAAGATCTTATTGGCATTCAATCAGGTATATATAGTTCTTGTGGTTTTACGGAAGATGATATTGTTGTATGTTTTTGGGATTGTATTGATCATGAAGACGCACCTGTTAATCTGACTAGTAATGAATTTATTCCTGGAGAGGTTTATTATCTATTCGTAGATGGTTGTGGAGGATCAGTGTGTGACTACACGGTTACAGTAAATACGGC
Source organism: Halioglobus sp. (assembly GCA_047628935.1). Lineage (GTDB taxonomy): Bacteria > Bacteroidota > Bacteroidia > Chitinophagales > Saprospiraceae > CAJXUU01. The sequence continues at coordinate 19,861 of JBLHWH010000098.1, forward strand.
CATGCAAGCATTCGAAGTGTCAGAAATCTCGACAATTACCAATGAATATAATTTTGATCTCGAAAACGATACGATCTGCCAAGGAGCTGAGGTAGCTTTCATGTTAGACAGCCTTGATTTAGATATAGAATTCAGTTGGTCGATCAATCCTCCTACCACAGAATATCCTACAGGAATCCATCCAGTTACAGATACGAATACTGTAAGTTTTGTCTTTTCTGATGAAGGCGTATTTGATATCATTGTGTATGCTTTTAATGAGTGTGATGCGAATGAGCCAGATACTTTCCAAGTGACTGTCTCGCCCCTAGGGGATGAAGTTTTTACAGATGTTACTTTATGCGAAGAGTGTATAATAGATGGTATTACTCTGGTGTCTCCTGATGCTGGATGTATTATTGGAACTGGAACGCCGTTAATCTTAACTGAAGATCCAAATGGAGATGGAGTGCCAGGATGGCAAGGCTTATCAGAAGTCACAAGCCCTGGTTTACAAACAAATATGGTTCAAAATACTCTCGGTTGTGGTTATATGCAATCTGTAAATATCATAGAAATACCATTACAACCAAGAGAGATAATAGACTTGTACTTCTGCTTTTCAGAATTTCCTGTTTCAGTAGATGGAGTAGTATTTAATAATCCAGGGGATGAAAGGAATATTACCATCGAAAATGCAGCGGTGTCAGGTTGTGATAGTCTTATAAATGTAACAGCAAACCCAATTGATCTTATTGGAAACGCCACAGTCAGTGATTGCGATAATGGCGTAATTACCATTGACTTTAATATCATACTTGTAGAACCTACGGATTACGATAGCATTACCTATAATTGGTTTGATGATATGGGAAATGAGATTACAGATTCAGATAATATAGATGATGAACTTCAAGTTGTAAATCCAGGTGTTTATTTAGTGCAGGTAACTGTATTTAAAGATGGAAACAGCTGTGGTCAACCATTCGGTTCTTATAACATAGATGCAAATAGTTTGATACCAGATGATCCAATGATAGCTTTTGCACCTAACCAAATTTGTATTACAGAAGAAGTAGCTCAGATATATGTTAATAATCAAGGACTGGGTGAAGAATATACTTGGAGTATTAATCCTTCACTGCCATTCTCATTTGGAGCAAGTTCAGATACAATATTTGTAGATGTATCCAGTGGGCAAAGTTTTGAATTTTGTGTATTAGCAATGAACGGATGTGGTGCCAGTGGAGTCTTTTGTGATAATGTTCAAGTATCAGAAGTGCCCAGCTCAGAATTTGTAATGGCTACAGAAGTATGTATTGATAGTATTCATAATATAGAATATATAGGTGGGGATGGAACGAGTTCAACAAGTGAATTTACTTGGTCCTTCGACGGAGGAATTATTTCGAATGGTGCTAGTCTTTTAAGTGCTGGACCTTTTGAATTACAATTCCCGACAGTAGGTACTTATAATATTTTGATGTACCTGACAGAAGGCGGATGTCAGTCTCTTACTGAGGTCCAATCAGTAACGGTTACAGAACCTTTTGTAATTCCGGCTATTGATTGTTTCAGTATGACCAATGCAGTCGGTTTTAGTTTTGATGGAGCATTAGTTGATGGTATTGAAGTATCAGTAACAACTGGTCAAGCTTTTGAAATAATAGGATTAGATAGTATAATAATAAGTAATCTTGGACCAGAGGAAATGGTTGAAATTGAGATTTTATTCAATGATGATCACGTTTGTGGCGGTCAATTGGGACAAAGTGCCTGTATGTCATTACCATGTCCTGATGTTACAATTGAAGCGACCTTAGGTAATCAAGATCAATGTATAGATGAGGATGAAAACAATATCACTCTTAGCGTAAATATCCTTGGTGATGATTCAGGAATTGGAGAATGGGTATCACCTTTCATTGTCAATGATAATAACTTCAATGTGAATGCTGCAGGAGTTGGAAGTCATCCGATATCTTATAACTATGAAGTATCCGGTTGTTCTTTTTCTATTGATACGATTATCAATCTTTACAGTTCTCCTGTCTTAGATTTAGAACTTGAGCGCGTTTATTGTGATGAATCTATAGTAGCTAGATTGATTGTTGAAACCAATGGAAATACATTGAGCATAGATGGAACAGAAGTAATGGACGTAGATAATATCGAATTCACTGAAATTGGAAATTACTCGATAGTATTAACTAATGCCAATGGATGTATTACTGAAGAAGTGATACTTATTGAAACATTAGAAATAGATCCATCCTATATTGATGGAGAATCCGAAATTCTTTTTGGAAATATTTCATCTTATGAAACGAATGATTTAGGCGGTTTGCCAGATATATCCTATACTTGGATATTAGGTGGTGAAGTGATTTGTGATGATTGTTTAACGATAGATATAGAACCAATCGAAGATGCTGAGCTGTGCATGATTGCTTCATATTCAGACAACTGTGAGCAAGAAGTTTGTATAGATATAAAAGTAATAATAGAAACTGAAATCTATGTTCCGAATATCTTTTCTCCCAACGGAGATGGAGTAAATGATCACTTCAAATTTCAATCAAACAGTGATAATCTGATGATAGAATCTATCACTATTTTTGACAGATGGGGAGAACTTATGTTTGAGGCAGCTGGATCGATTAATAATGAAGAAGCTATTATGTGGGACGGGTCATTTAATGGGTCACCCTGTAACAATGGAGTGTATATTTTTGTGATCAAATACCTTGACATAGAAGGCAATATGGAAGAGAAAGCCGGAGACGTAACTATAATGAGATAGTACTTCACTCATACCACCTAATGGCATACCAAATTTATTTGGTATAAAAAAAGACTTGCGCAGCAAAGCAATATAGAAAACACTCTCATTCTATCCCAAACTAAAGTTCCGAAAACCAATCTTCACACCTAATGGCATACCAAATTTATTTGGTATAAAAAAAGTCTTGCGCAGCAAAGCAATATAGAACACACTATCATTCTATCCCAAACTAAAGTTTCGAAAACCATACATGGCTGTAAACTAGCTACCTAATAAGACAAAACAAGGCATTAGCTCTGAATATATTCTTATAGTTTTTACCTTTATGTAACCTCACTAAAATTATTTTTTTTATAAATTGATTACCTTTGCATGAATTGCGGTATACATACACGATATTTTAAACATTAATACTTACATGTAAAGTTTCACCACGTTGTTAGTTAATTTTTCTTTCCCCAGCTCCCTTTGTCCTAGGACAAAGGGAGCTGGGGAAAGAAAAAGCGACAAAAAGTAAAGCTGTTTTATTAATTTTGTTTCGTCAAAAAAATAAAAAGAATGCAACAACAATACCATTTGAACGCTGTAACAAATATACACATTCGCTCAAAAGT
>JBLHWH010000099.1:0-23133 GCA_047628935.1 Halioglobus sp.
TATCTTTTCTAAGATGGCATTCACCGTATCCAATTGTGGTATACGTAAACCTAAGAGTTGTTTGTAATTTGTTCTGAATTCTTTCCAGTCCCTATTTTTATTTAAGCTGTTTCGAGTTGAGCACCCAGTCATATGACACATAACTGCGCCCATGATTAGTTCACTTAATTCGTAGGTACATGACTTCTTTCGCCTTGGATCTACTAGGATCTCTTCTATGTCTTGACTAAGATTAGGAAAATAATGAACTAAGACTCTACGAAATTCATAGAGTATCTGTTTGCTCGTTTCTAAATTCTTTGTCGCTGGCTTGGCTTTGTATTTTCTTTTTTTGATATTTGTAGTGATATTATATGAATTGCAAATATATAAATAACTGTAAAATATAACTTTGCAGTTATTTGTTATTTGCTCTCTTTCAATACTTTATACATTCACTCTGAATCGCTGTTAGATACTGTAGTTATGCATTGATCGGTTTGAATAGAGTGATTATTTTCTTATACCTGCTGTAAATAAATAAATAAATGAAGTATTAATTCTATTAAGCAAGTGGAAATAAAATTGCGTGGAGTCGTGTCCAATATCTCCTTTCTCGTCCTAAAATAAAAATGCCGAATCGTCAAAAACTATTCGGCATTTTATTGGTGAGCTTACATAGACATTTACTTTTCTATAATTCTAGTCAGTCTCAATTATACTGTTCATCATTGCTCTATTTTGTATTATTTACAAATTAATAAACAAATCTTACTCTAGCATTATCCTAATTACAACCATCCGGTCTTACCGTCACTGTAGCTCCATTTGCAGTATTCAACATATCTACTATGGTCACTTTCGGAGCACTCATGATGATATTAACTCCATCAGGCACATTCAATGTTCCCAATACTCTTATTTCTACTCTTGCTTCAAATGTCTTATCCAGAACAAAAGGACTACCACTAGGGCCTAATAATAGGGTTTCTGGACACGGGTCTTCTTCAAAAATAAGTTCATATGGATTAAATACATCACCCACACCATTATTATTAAAAGTAAGGGTGTCGGTCGAAGTCAAAACGACTCCTTCACTAGCGTCATAATATCGGATGTCATAAGCACTCATAGGTATAGTTTTCTCAGCTAACATACTTAAAGCAAAAATATTTAAAGCTGATACTTCTTCTATATTGGCCAATGCTCGGATGGTATCATTTTCAAAGAACGCAACCATATCTGCGGGATCATTGGCAACAACTCCGCCAACAATCACTTCTGCAATAATCGGCATAACCTGATCTGTAGCAAAATCAGGCATTACCCAAGTGCCTGCATCATCAGGATCGACGACCTCAGATGATCTTACTTGATCATCTTCAATTATCTTCCCTTTTAAGTTATTCTGTGGATCCCATGATAATATGACTCCATTAGGGTGACCACTATAAAATTTATAGAGGTTATAGGGTTCCAAATCGCTAAGATTGCCATCATTCCAATGTTCAAGATTGTAATTAGCAAATTTTGAGGTGTCCCCAGCAAGTGGAAAATCTAATTTGATTCTATCGTTACCCGTCGCATTTGCTGTGTTCAGATTAAGAACGTCATTCAGTGCTTCTGAATTTTCGAATGGAAACCCTAACCAATTCCAGCCAGATTTCAACGTCAAATCACCAGCCGTTGGAGATATTCCTGTAACTCTTAATGTATCTGGACCATTTTCAAGATAAATCATATACCCTTCATCATTGTCTATGATTTCGAGATTGGATGCCCCAAAATTGAACCATCCTAATGAATCTGTATATTGCGTAAACTTGTCACCAGTAACGATCATATCGCCTTCTGTTACACTTCCAAGTGTCCTGAGCTTATGCATTACATCCATGTTGATCGTAGAGTCAGATAATGAAAATCCTGTCCATCCTTCTCGCAAATAAATATATTTAGCTCTATCATATTCAGCATTAACAATTAGTATTTCTGGATTAGCAGTTGTACCTCGTGTGCTATTCGCGATGTAGAATATTGAATCTGATGGTTGTCCATCATACTCTATTCCCAAATCTGCGTCCCATACTCTGAACTCAAGCTCTGTATCTGAGCCATCTTCCGCATTACCATAAATCGTTAAATAAGAAGCGAAGAATTCACCAGATTGAGTAATGGAGGCGACTCCTCTGATTTCATTGCCTACCCAAACTGAGATGAGGTCTGCATCATCTGTAGCAATCGATCCAATCGTATCCGTATCATACCTCCAATTCGCAATCATATTCATACTGTTTTCAAAGTCAGCTGGATCTACTTCCCATTTAGGTGGTTTTACTATAACCTCTAATTGAATGTGTACTTGAGGAATATTTCCAAAAGCTTCCACACCCTCGACATTCACCGTTTCGTTGTATATTCCTACAGGTTCTGAAGCATCCACTTCAAATGTGATGGTTCTCCCAGATGGAGTTACTTCAAAAGGCTGATCAATAGGATCGATGATCGTCAACCAATCACCAAATCCACCATCTTCCGCTACAAATGTTAATCCTGTGATCGTTTCATTTAACGTACTATTCTCAAGATCAATAGTCAGATTTTGAATGTCATCTTGGTACATTCGTAATTTAATAGTATCTGAATCAGCCCAGTATATTTTTTGAGTTATTACCCTAAACGTCCAACTATGAGGAAGTGAAATATTCCCTTCCAATGAAGGAATATTATCCACATTGATTGTCAAAAATTGGCCATCATAATTAGACATTAGACTGTCCATTACAAAGATCACTTTATTGGCATAGCAACTCAAAGTAAAGGGTTCTTCCGTCTGTGTTGTCTCATTAAAAACCGAGATATTATTATCAATAAAAGTTTGGGTGATCAATGCACAATCCAGATCCTTATTAAAAGTAAAAGATATTTCATCTCCCACTGTCCATAGTTGGTCGGCAGGTTGCGGATTTCCAAATAAGTTTAACCCGTTTCTAGCAATTTTACCTGCTATAACATTAGAAATAGTCGATGAGAAATTGTCACAAACCATTTTGGTCCTCACTTCATAGTCTCCGTCAGGAAAGAGGCCCTCTCCAGTTGGGACGGTCCAAATGAAGAAGTACTTTGGTATCTGTCCTTCAGCATACTCAGCATCATTTGAAGCCAGTGAATCCGCAGAAATAAAATTCCCTTGTTCCAATTGTAATCCTGGTACATCGGTCCAGTCCATTCCAGTTCCAAGCCTTCTGTACTGAACAGTAGCATCAACTAAAAAGGGATTCTCTGGATCATAATCTTGCATGGCCACAACCAGCTTACTTGTATCATCATTGATCACCCAGTTTTGATTAGGTGCCACCAAAGTGACAGGGCTACATGGATTCACAAAATATGCGGATGCATAAATATATTCTCTAGGCCCTTCACCACAAGTCGGCTCAAATCCAATTTGAATATCTGGATAATCATAAGATGTTGGTCCTCTCTCAATCGTCAATATCAGCGTGTCTGGTTCTCCTACTGAGAACGAATCAATGTATGTACTATTATTAAGACTTACTCCATTGATTGTTACAACAGCACCATTATCATTAGATCCAGATTCTAGATAAACTTCTAGCTCTCTGTCTGGCTGAGAAGATACCGGAGATTGATTTTCAACAATGACGTAATATTCTGCTGGTTCGTCTTCTGGTACATTGAAAAGTGACTTCGTTTGGCTGGTTCCGCCTGACTCCAAATCAAGAATTGCAATCTTAGGGGAGTCAACCAATATCGACCCATCTTCAGGTGGACAAGAACTCCGTCCTCCAAAAAAGTCAAAATAGGGTGTCATATTCTGAGCTACACCCTGGATGGCAGCTACGCTTAGCTGATCGATGTTGTCATCATCAAATATGGTATAGCCTACTTCAACCGCGGATTCTACAGAATTGGATGAAGAATTCGAGAAAGATGCTTTGAAATCGAGTTTGGCACCAATTTTAACCTCAGTTTTAAAGGCTTCTTTGACGAAACCAAAAACGACTCCTCCTCCCAGTCCTGCAAATCCACCAACAATTACATTGCTGGTTCCACCAAATGTAGCAGCAACGTCCAACTCTGTCCCGATATATGAAGAGAAAGAAGATGATGTCTCACTAGAAGATACATTATTTATGGACACTTCGGTCAATACGTTACCTCCAGTAGTTATATTCTTCACAGGGTCTCCAAAAGTGCTTAAGAAGTCTGTAAAAAGAGGACTATTTTCGATGGATTGAAAATCAACTAAATTGAAACTACCTAATGGAATCATTAAGTCCACATTATTAGCACCAACATATGGAAATTTCCATGCATTAAGATCTGCTTGACTTCCTCCTTTTTTTAATTCTCTAATAGCAACCGCACCAAGATTGTACAGACTTGTCAATTGTGAATCCCATATTATATCCTCTTTGAGGACATATTTTCCATTGACTAAGTCTACAAAGAAAGGTCGCATTTGTGCCTGCCATATTTCTATAGCTTCTGTATATAATGGTCCAAGTAGATCTGGTGCAAATGGAGTGCTAGGTAAAATAACAGTTGGATCCAAAGTCATCAAATGATAATGAGGTACAGTCTTTACATCATGATAAATGAGCACTTCTTTCCAGTTGTCAATATTAGAGTTGAGATATACCCTTGCTTCTTGCTGAGTCAATGGAATTCCTCCACGTAAGATAGTGAGCGTACCTTCCTCTACTCGAATACTATCATTGACATAACCTTGAATGATATCTTCAATCTGGCTCACTTGATAAGACCAAGTAGTTGTTGCCGAATTGGGAGAAATACCGTAGAGTGTTTCTTTTGTAATTTGATTACAAACGCCTTCTTCAACTTTGAATTTATTAATCAATCCAAATTGCATTACCAGTCCTGTGCCTACAATTACATCCGCTCCTCTACCGATATTGCCTTCATCGTCAGAAGTGGTTATTGTCGCTGACGTAGTCACTTCAGAAGCGGTCACTATTGTTTGTTGCTTAGTAAAACCTGAATTTAATGAAAATCCAATATCAGTGCCCGTTCCAAAAATCTCTGTGTTTATTTTGGTATATAAGGATCCATTAAGCTCTGTTTCTTTGGAAAATTCTGTTTCCCATCCAATGGTTTGCTCTGCAGCTATATAACTGAAACTTTGATCTCCTGGAGGATCACGCAATACGAGAAGAGGATATGGTACAGCATCATTGCCACTGGCTGGGTCAACAATTATATCGGTTCCTGGTAATGCAATAGACCCTTGTACAAATGCTGCCCTTGTCAATCTCCCTAAAAAGTCTCCATCCAAACTCTGATAGTCGAAAGTAATGGCGTAGGCATGTGGAAAGATCTGATTCGGATTTCCTGCAATGAAGGTATAATCTGGAAATGTTTCCAAAACTTCATCATACACCAAAACTATAGGATTGGTATTGACAGCGGCTGGATTGATCACGACTATTCTACCTTCTTCTACAGGGCAATTTGTCCCGTTGTGAACTTCTGCAATATCAAAAGATAATGTGTATGTATTTGCTTGATCGAGAATGGCTGTTTGTGTTTCGCAAATGAGATCATCTAAGCCTTCAACTTCGATAGTTGGTGCCGTATGAAACGTGAATCGACGCCCAGCGAGACCTTCTATTTGCTCCTTTGAATTGGTCTCAATAGAATCTTGATGTAAGTCCAACAAATCAAGGCTAACCGGAAAATTCGAAAAGTAATCTAAGGCTTGTTGATTTTGCGATGTAGGGACATCAACACCTACTACTTGCATAGTATAATTCAATGGGATCAAATCCAAGAAGAGATCGCCATTAGAATTTGTGGCATATTGTTGGTCAAAACATCCGTCTAAAGTTCTGACACGTACATTCCATTTTCCTGTAGAAATAGCATCATTACAAGTGTTCTTCACTTTAAGATTTACATTATAGCTGAGCGTATCATTAAAATTCAACTCAGTGATTATCGGTATGTTTGAGAAGTCTGTAATGATGGTATCCGAATCTGGTGAAAATCCGTATACAGTGGTTTGGTCATCCTCAGTGAATGATTGATTTATTCTCACTCTGATCTCTTGTAAATCAGGATCAAATGGATTGATAACAAGGGTATAGGCTCCATTCTCATCCGTCGTTGCAGGCAATCCTAATTCGGGTTGACCATTGATGATTTGAATCACCTCGATTCCCTCCAGAGGACAATCTACATCTGGTTGGGCTATTACACCACGGATGACGTAAGCCGTCACATCGTAGAAGTCTACAACGGCCTGTGTGGGATCATTCAGTGGGTTGAGCAATGCGCTTGAGGACACCTGAGGTATGATGATATGGTCCAGGTATTCTCCGTTTAATTCATAAGTTGTTACATCATCAGGGTCTGAACTATAGTAGATTTCGTTGAATGTGTATTCTCCATTTGCAAGGGTAGTTGTGGTGTAAGTATATACCTCACCCTTCACGATTCCTGTGGCTGTGATGGTTACGCCAGGTACTGCAGCAGAACCCATTTGTGTCCTAACTGCCCCGATAATTCTACCATCCGCCCTATTGTATCCTTCATCAGAAGTTCCATAGGATTCGAATGGAATCAAGTTATTGACTGAGGTTACAGAATATACATATTTTAGGCCTGCAATTCCACTGTTGTCATTCCAACTATCTGCAATTGTAATTGGGTCGATTTGGGTGGCAGTCGCTTTATCTCTGTATGTGATAAATTCTTCATCTCTATAAATATTAAATCCAGCCAATAGGTCGACATTTCCATCAAATTCCCAGGATATTGTAGTTTCAGTAGGATCAAAATCTAGAGATATCCCCTCTGTAGCCACTACTGAAGATGGTGCTTTGATCAAATTTTTAAGTATGACAGAACCTGTATTGATTTCATTGTCATGGATTATACCTGCTCCCCAAGCATCATGTGAAAGTGCTACGCTGAATCCGTTCAAATCATCAGCTTCAGGTGCATCTTTCTCAATCTCTTCGACCAAAGAAAAAGATCCTGTAACATTCGAATATAACCGTGAAATACCTGCATGCAGCTGACCATTTATATGATAAAGTGGGGCTCCCACTGCTACATATATAGCATCATCGATAGGCGAAGGAATCTTAGTTACACTGCACCCACTACCAAAGTAAGATTGCCCAGCGTCTCCCAAAATATCAATTAATGAGCTTGTTTGATTGATATTATCTATTGTTTCAGTAATTCTTACCTTACCTGTGCTACCATTATGATGCGGATCTCCAAGCCCGACGACATTGTCTTTGTACTCAAGATGATCCCTTAGAACTTCTGCGTGATAAGTAAAATTCAGATTAAAGTCATGAGTAAAGGACCAAAGGCCATTTTCTTGTTTTGCGAAAGCTAAAGTTTTACCAATGCCAGAGTATTCTGTTGCTAAGACATAATCTCCTTGGATGGCAAGGCCCATACCTAGGTATGTAATATTTGGTGCAATTGAGCTTGGACCCTCTATCTCTATACTATTCGTGAATTCCCATCTTCCATTTGATAATCTTTCATACCAATAAAGCGCTCCACGGTAAACATTATCAGTGGAAACATAAAGGGGATTACTGACCACAATATTATCACCATCAATATCAACTGACCTTCCAAATTCTCCAGGGGAAGGAGAATAATGTATTTGAGGGAAATTCCCCCAACTGATTCCATCAAACTCATAAATTAAGATAGCACCATCTGTATCAACATCGCCATGTGCAACCCCTACAACTATTGTATTCCCCGAAATAGCTACAGAAAAACCGAAATTAACATCAACATTTCCCCACGGACTCTTCACCGTTTCATACTTTCTCCAACCTCCATCTTCTCTGTGATAAATGACTATCTGTTCTAATCCGGCAGGGGCACCACTGACAGCCCAGTCTCCATCAATATCCATAGAGTAGCCGTTTTGAGAAGTGAGCGTTTCATCTCCCAATTGCTCATCTTCATTACCCGTCACTTGGCGACTACTCCAACCTTCTACCACTTCTGACCACTCGGAATAGATCGTTTGATTTTCTGTGATTCGAGATGCTCTTATTCTGTATTCATATTTGTCGGTATCAAAATTATTTACGGTTTCTGTAAGATTTCTTCTACCGCTTCCTAATGTGGTGGAAGTATTTAGGGTAAGATTTTCTAAATAGAAAGAATCAACAAAAGCATCTAAAGAAAAATCCCATGTGACTTCAATATGATTCTCAAACGCTCCTTGACTTGCGGTGAAATTTTGAGGTGTAGGAACAATAGGGAAATTGACTAGTTCTACACATGTGGTTGAGCCAAGATAAACCGTATTATCTCTTAGATCATATGCTCTGACGGCATAGGTGTAATCTTGACCTGGTATTCCCGTAAAATCTTGATATATATATAATCCTTCGTTTGTTTCTATTACCGTATCAATGGGCATCGCATCTCTAAGAATTTCAAATCCATTTACAATATATGGGGGGTAAGAAAAGTTAATTTGTACGGACCCGAAAACATTATTCTGAGCTACATCAAGACTGATTGTCTCGGATATATCCGGAAATGTGATTGATTTGGTCAGGAATAATTCTTCAACTCCAGATAAATATCGATCTCCTTCTCTTGTTACATACGGTAAAACATGATAGGTATGTAATGTGCCAGGCAGTCCTTCATAATCATCAAAAGTTGCGTTAGTTCCAGTCATCAAAGTGGTTCCAAGCACTAATGGAGGATTCCCATAAACCAGTTGGGTGCCTCCTATCTCTGCAACTAACTCTCCATCGCGATATATCTCAAATCCGTCTGCAGCTTCCGGTGTATACTCCCAAGAAATCGTTACATGATTATCATTTGTAAGTGCATACGAACAAGCTTGCACAAATTCATTGACTTGAACCTGTAAATTTCGGGCTTCTCCTACCCCCTTATAATCTTTGGTGACCACAACGGGTACAGAAATGTTGGGTCCATTGATGGCTGTGACTTCGTATTGATATTCTAGTCCTGGGATACCTGTAGAATCATACCACATAAGTACATCTCCTGTAGGAATACTTGTCATGAATTGACCATTTCTTCTTACTCTATATGTATCATGATTATCCAATGGGTGTGACCATGAAACCAGCATTCTGTTCATTTCTGCGAATGCTGTTACTGTTAAGTTTTCTACAGGTAGAATAGAAGGAAATACTGCACTAGCTGCTACCTTTTCAGAATATACTCTTCCTCCCTCTCCAGTCTTATAGGCTCTTACCAAATAGATGTAGTTGATACCAGGAAATCCGTTCAGGTCTTTAAATTCGAATCCGTTTCCTTTGGTTACTTCACCTATTAATTGATTCGTTCTGAATATTTGAAAACCATCATAATTTCCATGTGATGGTGACCATTTGATAGAGACAAACATGCTATCAAAATCAGCATTAGCACTTACATGTTGAATGGGCGATACTGATTCTCCATTCGGGACATTTGTGTATTCTAAAAAGTCAACGATATATTCATTTGAGATGGCGATAGTGATCGAAGCCGAGTCAAATGATTCATATAGATTTTCATCTGCATTAAAATCCACATTATTGCTGAAAGCTTTAACTTGATATTCATAACCAGGCGTTTTTGGTATATCATCAAAATAGTAATTGCCACTTAAATCAGAATCCGTAATACCCTGGAACTCTCCAGCGGTTATACCTGGCCCTTCTAGGTTGGTATAGAAGATGTTAACTCCTTCTAAGCCCACTCCCGTATAGAAATTACTTATTCGGCCAGTAATACGCATATTGGCTGGCATTCTTCCCTCTGCTAAAACATATTCCGATTCATTTCCGGAATGGATTGATGTAACTTTATACAATACAGATGGGTCTAATGGAGCATCGTAATCGTAGTATGCCCTGGCTGTCGTGGGCATCGTATCTATGGCCACGGTGTCCCTATAAATTATAAATTCAGAGGGTTTAGTCGCATTCCATTCCCAGCATAATTTGATATGGCCGGGTATATCCTTGCTGGCCGTAAAATTTGTAGGCAATGGCTCACTTATATCTCCATTCAGTGGTTTCGCATTTAAATTCAATGGAACAGAATAATATCTTGTAGTGTCAATATCAAAATATGCACGTAGACTATATTCATAGTCTGTAGTCACATAATCGTCGAGGAATAAGTTAAAAATAGGATTCGATAGATAATCATCATAATTATCTGTTTTTTGAGATAAAGTGGCAATTAATTGTGCCGTACCTCCATTGGTAATGTCCCTTCTGGTCAATTCGTATCCCTCATAGTTGACGTACAATTGATTGATAAGACCTTCTGATAGACTATTATCAATCCAAGTTAATTCTACCTTTCCAACTTCTTCTATTTTTTGAATATTGGATGGAGGTATAATTTCTGGGCATACTCTGTTGAATACTGTATCCCTTGAATATCTTGCGCCATTTATATCCAAATAAGTGCTCAATCGATAGGTATAACTTTCATTAGGAATACCAAAAGCATCCCAAAATAAAGGGTGAGACTTAGAGGTTGCCTGGGCTACTAAGAAGTCTTTAGTCAATTTCCCAATTTCGACATAAGTAGTATCATCTTCTGTCTGTACTTTTCGTGCAAGTAGTACCCCTGTATAAATTGCATTTTTATAGAAATCAGAAACAGTACTAGTCGTATCTATATCTACTACAATTGCTCTATCAGATATAGGATCTACTAAAACAGCAGGTTTCCAAATGTTATTTGTTGTAATTAGACTATCTACTAATGGATATGGTGACGATTCATATGTGGCGCCATTGATCTTTCTAAAAGTACGCATCTCATAACCAGCTTCCTGATCTGGGATTCCAACATAAAAAAGCATTTCATTTGAATCCTTGGGTATTTCCCCAATCAATAGATTATTTCTAAATATCCGATATCCATCAAAGTTTTGAGATGGATGATTATAGTTATTCCAATCAAATAGGATGGTTGGATCTACTTGTTCATTCGAGCTTGATTGAAATTGGCCAGCAAGACCATAATCCCAACCAGCAAGTGGAGTCAGAAGGGGATATACAGATTGTATGGATTGAATTTCATTGATGACATCTTCCCCGATATACCTAAATACTTCCAATGTGTATGTATAATTGAATCCAGGCACACCACTCATGTCTATCAAGCTATCTATCCTTCCTTCAGCATCATGCGCTTCGAAGATTAGCTCACCATTTCTTTGTACGGTAAGATATGCAGTATCATTAAGCTGATAATCATAATCCCAATGAATAATCACGAGATCTTCCGCTTCTTTTACTTCTGAAGTTACTGAAATTAATAATGAATCAACCTCTGACACTATGACATCAGCATTGTCTATAAAAAGCAGGTCTGTTTTAACGGGTAGCGCACCATTCAATTCAAATGTTAGAGAATTTGGAGTTATATCGCTACCTGCTTTTTCAACTGAAACTAAAAAATCTGTAGAAAGACCATATACCACATCCTCGAAAATGAACTTGCCAGCAAAATCAGTTACCGTGTTAGCAATTTCGACTGATGCAAGTACATTTTGAATGAGTGTATCTTTTGATAGAGATACGGAGGCTTGCTGCACTGGATAAGACCCTTCGGCAGTAATAACCCTACCTGAAACCATACCATTCGGCTCACTATATCCATCATCTTGAATTCTGATGAATTCTTGTCCATTTCTCAATAAAGCTATTTCATATGAAGCAGTCGTACCATAGATTGGGGTTAGGTCATTATAGAAGGTTTCATTTGGGCTCAATATTTCTAGTTGGATGCCATTTCTTCTGATGATAATTCCATCACTGAATGCCGAAATATCATTCCAGGTCAAAGCTATTTTGTCGCTTGGGGTTCCGTCGGTCGCTGCAAAATCGACATCATATGTTGTTCCTTGTCCACATACCTGCGCATAGGCAAGATTCAACGTTGTATTGAACGTTTCGATGCAATAATTATACGTGCTGGCTTGATCTATGCTTGATTCATTATCGATATTATGACGATCAATATAGGCGACAATTAAACTATCTTCTGTATATCCATCAATAAGGTTGATAATTTGATTCCCATCGCGATGGATTCTAAATTCATCAGATAACTGAGAGTGATTTCTCCAGACCAGCTTGATGCTATCAGGGGACTCTGCTTGAGATATTGATATAATCTCTGGTTGTTGGAATGGTAGCGTGCTCCCCATTTTTACTTCATTGCATAAGGTTTTGTTACTGAGCCTATTGTACACTCTAAGCACATATTGTCTACTATGATTATCCCCTACCAGATGACGAAAAGTACCAGTAATAACATCAGGAGTGAGTGCAGCAGTATTATATTCTTCCTCGTATAAAATAGTATTCGGAGTAGTAATCAAACGGACGATAATCCCTGTATCCTGAGGCACACAAACTTTTTTATCTATAGACCAATCTAAATCAATCCAAGCATCGGTCTCATCTATGGTTGCCATAAAATAGGGTGCACATGAGACAGAAAGATCAAATGTCCCTTCTGCACCATCTTTGCCATCGACTACTATATAATAGGTCCCTGGTTGTACTCCATAAATGAGAGATTCTTCGAGTGTCCCGTTCAATTTTGATGAGGCAAGGCAATTGATCTCATTGCACAAGCTATCCAATAGAAATAGATCGAGATCAGCGGAGAGATTTGACAAGGCAGCAGTTATAGTCTGAGGAGAGTTCAATACAATCTCATATACTTGTTCCAAAGAAGAATATCCATTGGAATCGCAGTATTGATCAATGAAATTCGATCCTGCATTGGTATCTCCACTTATTGCATCACCGCAAGCTATGGGTATTGCAAAACTACACTTGTTGTCATACATTTCTATGTCTAAAATCAAGCTGTCATTTCCTGCCGTAGATTCAAAAAGTAGTTTTTCGTCAATCACCAAATAATAATCTCCAGCTGGTAGCGCTGCTCTGATGAATTCACTATTACTTTGAAGATTCGTACTTGAGCCAAAACAGTTATCAACATTACAGTCAGAACTGAAAAGGAACATATCTACATCCGCTTGGATATTACTCAAAGTTAGATCAACGACTTGCGATGTTAACAGGGGAATATGCATTACTACTTCAGCACCTTTATATTCTATATCATTTATACCACAGTACCCTCTATTAATTAGAAAGCCAGAAACCGTACTTGGTCCAACACATAGACCTGATCCATCTGTTGCACTATTGCAAAAAACATACTTGGTACTGTCCGGATAGTTTGTTGGATTGGCAATGTCTATAAAACAAAAATTAGTATCAGGAGATCCGGTAACCAATAACGTATCCAGGTATTGGGGATCACACATATCTGAAATAGCTAATTTATATTGACCAAAGTCATCCATGGTTGTGCTCTCAACACTATAAAAGGGCTCATTAGCTCCTACAATCGGCTGATCATCCAAAATCCATTGAAAATCTATTTCAGATGTGTCTCCTGTTGTAATTTCTAAATTAAAATTAAGCGCTTGGCCAATATGAAGGGCTGGACCATTTAGCGTGTCCAGTGTATATTCAAGTTCAGGATTTGAGATTGGACTGCAATCAGAATAATTCGATGTTTCCCCTTCAAAGGCAAACCCAGACATTTTTACATCTGTTAAGGAGGGCACCAAACTTGACTGATTTTTATAGTCCGGCAGTTGGATGGAGGAAACTAGATCCACATTGTTCCCATTCGCTAATCCCTGATTAAATCTGAAATAAAAATCTAATCCAGCTTGTCCA
Organism: Halioglobus sp.; assembly: GCA_047628935.1. Lineage (GTDB taxonomy): Bacteria > Bacteroidota > Bacteroidia > Chitinophagales > Saprospiraceae > CAJXUU01. The sequence continues at coordinate 13,770 of JBLHWH010000099.1, forward strand.
GTATTATTCAGCTCTGAGTCCTTATGTGCTACAATAAGTGAGTCACTTCTCATTGTATTCCATATCCGCAGTTCATCCATCTCACCTTTAAAGTATCCTAAATTATAAGTATCAGAAGATGACATGATGGCTTTTGTTTCGGAACCTAAAAACCATGCTTGTTGGCCATTCCATAATGGATCATTAATAGGAACACTACCTTGCCACAAATCACCAGAATTGGGAACACTCCCTTGAAGTACTCCATCGATTAACATCTCAACAGGCATTTGATCACCCGCTTTGATGGCAACATGGTACCATTGGTTGGGTACAACTGGGGCTAAAGATTGTATTTTATGTATTGAATCGGTAAAAGTTCGATGAATAAGATACCCATCCGCATCTGTGAGCAATTGATTGGTATGTACTTCTGTAGTGTTAAAATTATCACTGCCAACAATTAAACTCTGCAGGGCAAAATCATCTTCAAACTTGACCCACATTTCTACAGTATAAAAATGAGGTGATCCTGAAGGGATTTTGATATAATCATCAACTCCGTCGAAGTTGAGCACTTCTCCTGTACCCTTTATAGTAACCTCAATAGCATCACTGAAAGTCTTGCAAGAATTGAATCTTCCCACTTCTAATTGATAGCTGCCTTGGTCAGCTGGTGTAGTATTCGTTATGGAATAATTCTGATCTATAGCTCCATCTATCGGAACACCGTCTAAGTACCATTGATAGATTTCTGTACCATCTATATTGTCGACAGATGGATCCAGAATGAGCATATTCCCAGTTGTTACTATTTTATTGGCTGGTGGATTAATAACGATATCACCGTCATAGGTATCGCAACCTAACCAATTCGATTGATTGCCATTTAGATCAAAATTGTGTAAGGTAGCAACTGTTGCAAAAAATGGGTCGGTAAGCGAATTGACCAATATTGGCGAGGCATTATTTGCCTCTGCAATTCCTTCATTAAATTGGAAATAGAATTTTAGATTTACACTACTACCTACCAGTTCTGCCTGGTCATCTATAGTAGAAGTACTAATGTCCCAAACTCTTACCTCGTCAATCTCGCCTTGAAAAGCATCAAAACTGAGAAAAGATTTCCCAATATTCCACATTGGGAAATTAGCTGTTAAACCCGTTCTTTCTAATTGCGGTCCAACGACGCCATCAACAGTAAGCCACATATGTGCTCCATCATAATGAATCTCTACATTATACCACTTATGTGCCTCGACTTTTAAGGGATGTTTTATGGATCTCATGGATCCTAGCGATAAATCATAGGCATTATGTTGAAAAAATCCATCATCGGAGATTGCCAGTTGTCTATCAGGTATCTCGAAATCTAAAGAACTATTAGATATTATATTTTGATTTAAAGGTAATCTATCAAAGCGAACTCTAGCTTCTATTGAGTATTGCCCCTCTTGACCGGTTGTAAAAGAATAAGTAACATAATCATCTACTCCATCAAAGTGCAGTACTTTTCCTTGGTTAGCTATAGAGACTAGCGCTCCTCGTGTTGGGAAGGTTTGATTACATGCTGTAACTATACATTTGTATATGCCTAAATCTGATGCTTGAATGTTGGATTTAATTAAGGTCAAAGAAGTTTCACCGACTATATCTACCCCATTGAACTGCCATTGGTGTGCATATCCAGGATCTGCACAATTTTCAAAATCAGCGGTTAGAGTTATAGAAGTTCCAAAATTTGCAAGCACCGTATCTTGAGGTTCTTGGGTAAACTGGACAAAACATGGGTCTGTAATAAACACTGGGACCCCAGATCGTACACCATCATTTCCTCCAATATTATCTATGAGTCCATTTAAGATATTGTTGTCATAATCGGTATATTGAGCAACTAGGTTGGGTGTTCCAGGAGGATGAATAGAACCATACTCTGCATTGATTTCTCCAGGCTCTAAGGCTCTGTCCCAAAATTTGATATTTGCTAACTTCCCATGAAAGTTGCCTGCTCCTATCATCACCTGATTGTCTGTTTGAGGAAGCTCATAATTTGCTGTAAATGATTCAACTTGCTTTACACCATTGAAATATGTCCTAAGCATTACTCCACCGTTTTCTTCTTTGGCTGTATGAGTGATGTGTGCCCATTTATCATGAGGAAGTCCATTAGCAGCTATAAATTGTACATCTCCACTCGAGTTATTTACTCCGAAATGCACTCCATTTGGAACAGTCGCTGTATAAAAATTTACGGCGGGAGAACTAGTAGACGATTTAGTAATATTAAATTGTGAAATAGGCAAGTCTATAGTCGTATTATGCCAATATTGAATGGAAAACTCCTCATCAAAGTCAAAATTTGCCTCATTATTTAGAGTGATATAATCTACACTACTATAAAACTCTATCGCGTTCCGGTTTGTGGCTGAAACATCGAACGATACAGGCGCATCTGCTGTCCAGTTGGACGTAGTTCCATTGAGCGCAAAATTTTGAAATATACTTCCATAGTTTGAAAGGTGACCAAAATTATTCACTTGAATATCATTACCATTGTTGTTTGCTCCATCAATCCCCTGATTCATCTTATGATAAGCTGTGAGATTGGCTTCATCACCTGAAAGTTCACAATTCATCCATTGATTGATCTGAGCTTCAGTTCGGTGTACATTCCATACACGAACTTCCTTCATCTTCCCATTGAAATATGGATCTGGATACCGAGATTTTCCTAGATAATTTGTTGTGGCGCCATTTATATTAGCAATAGGTGGCCAACTACCAACCGCAGCAGCAAGAACTCCATTGATCACTATACTTGCGGTACCATCACTCGTCAAACGACAAACGACATGTGTCCAACCTGCAGGGAATACAGGACCATCTAAGACGTAATCTGTGAAGGAATTTGGGCCGCCAACTTTTCGGAACCAGAACCTGCACACTCCACTTTCATTTTCAGGCGTAAAGAAGATAAAATCTAGGGCACTATTTCCAAAGTCAAAAACTCTACCATATGGATTTGAACTATCATTGAGTACCCATGCTTCGAAAGTGAAATCGCCGCTGAAGTTGGCAGGGCTTCCGAAGTCATTAGTTCCAGAAAGTTGCACATAATCGTCAATCCCATCAAAATCAAGAGATTGTCCAGTTTGTTGCGCATGGAGATTATTAGTAAATAGTACTGAAATAAGTATAAAAGTGAAATTGATAAAAAACTGTGTAGTGAAATTTAGGTTCTTTTTCATTTTATTGTGGGTTATAGTAAAAGAGATGGGTTTTATATTGAATGCTATTAAAGACTTGGATTAAACTCTTAGTCAAATCTTTGATGCATCGCTTCTTTTATTTTTTGTTTTTTAGTTCTAGCTATTGAAAGTCGAATGCCATTGTCCAGCATGGTATATGAATATGCATTATCAATCAGACATACACAATCAATATTTATAGCATGAGATTTATGAATTCTTATGAATCTAGGATGATTGAGCTTCAACAAAACAGATCCTATCGTTTGTGAGCAAAGCATTTTTTGGTCTTTATAATAGATATTAGTATAGTTACAATCTGCTATCAAATGAGAGATGTCTCTTTTGAGGATGATATGGTTTCCTGACTCTGTTTTTATACATATTTTTTCTTTGGAAGGCCTCAAGGCTTCCAATTTGGATTTGGAAATCCTCAAGTCTGGTTTTATGATTTTCATCTTTTGGGTTTTTAGTTCTTAGAACAAAAAGAAAACACTGCAAGCTCTTAGTAGATAGTATGAGCGAGATTAATTCCCTTGTCCTTCTTTATTAGTCGTTGTAGAAATCAAAAGGTCAGATCTTCTTCATGTTAATTTCTCAATCTAGCCTAAGAGGCAATCCTTGGAAAAACATTTATTCTTAGCGGTATATTTTTATTTTACTTTAAAATATGGGGTTAATCATATTGAAAGCAAGGTATACTGGTTACTTAGTTTGTATTTGTACTTTTTGGAAAAAAAGTTGTTTAAATTGGAAAATCGTAAGAAAGCTGTATTTTGCATGTGAAACAAACAGATTTTAACTCATTTATTTCTACTTTAAAAGATGAATCAAAATGCTTCGACCAGTAATATGCTTCATTTTGCATTCAAATATTACTTATGGTGAGAATAACATTTTAGTTGAGAATTTCTAGAATTATGCATGGACTATATAAACCAATACTCTTTCTATTAATTTTGACAAGTTTCTCGCTTTCTGCACAAAGAAAACTGCTGAGATTTGGAGCTAAGCAATATGGACTCTCCATTGATCAACCTTTCCACACTGGTAAACACTTCTCTACAGATTCTTTAGGTAGGTTACTTTTTTCTAACTACTCTTATGATGGAGTAAAGTTTGTGAGGAGACAAGTTGAAGATGGAACGATAGTCAAAATTGAAGAAGATGGCAGTCAATGGAGATTGATCGATCAATTTAATATTAGGTATATCACTTCAGATTCGACATATAAAATAAACACAAAAGCACACTTTAAATACGCAATGAACAATGTCGAGACAGATGGCAATGATAAATATCTGCTCACTAATTTGGGGATAGTTCATTTCAGAATGGAAGATAAAGAATTGAAACACATTCAGAACGTTCCGTTAATAGGAGAAGACAGCCATGATATCGTCCTACAAGGAGATACGCTATATATTAAAAAACTGAGTGCGATAAGTTATGTACTCACGGCTGATTTATCGTCAGAGTATATATCAGTGAAAAAAAAACTATCCAAACATAAAAATGGAATTTTTTACCTCAAAGGTAATAGGCTTTGTCTCAAGTCGACTCAAGGAAATGAGTTGTTTTCTTCCGACCACCCATACTCTAAAGCGCTCCAGTCAGCCAATGACAATGGCATAACGAGCTATCTATATGACAGTAATAATAGACTTTGGATTGGTAAAAAGGAAAATGGCCGTTCTCATTTATACTTTAGCGACCATTCAGAAGTATTCGAAGACATTTATTTACCCATAGAAAATGCTGTAGGTATCCAAGAAATATATGAAGACTTTCATGGAAGTATTTGGATAGGAAGTCGTGGAGGTGGAATTTTACAAATACATGAGCCTTCGTTCCAAATTTTAAATAAAGAATCAGGATTTTTATCTAATAATATTAGGTGTATTACACAAAGAATGAATGGGGATATCCTTCTAACAGCTGCAAATAATGGAATCATCATAATCAAAAAAGACAAAGCAATTGATCATAGTCTTGGAAATAGTTCAATATTAAGTATTTTCATTGACCATAAGGATAATCTATGGTTTTCCGCTGAAAAGGGGGTCATGATTTATAAAAATAATGGAGACAAACTTCATTATAAAAAGAAAGATGGGTTGATGAGTAGCGCTGTCCAAATTATTTTTCAAGATAGTAAAAAGCAAATATGGGTTGGCACACGTAAAGGAGTAAATTTGTACCAAGGCAATCATTTCAAAGCATATGCAGCACCTGGAGTTCAAGAATATGATAAAGTCTTGGCGATTCGTGAATATGAGCCCCTTTCCTATCTCATAGGCTTCGAATCTGGTAGGGTATTCAAATTTAAAGAAGGAATTTATGAAGAACTAAACTTTCCTGATGCGGGTCTTAATACCATATTTACCGATAGATTCAACAATACTTGGTTATGTTCGGAAAATACTGGACTATACCTATTTTCCAATCAACAATTTGTTTCAGTAAAAGGCGATAATTTGCCTACTTCAATTAAGCTGGTTCAAGATGATTTGGACGGTAACCTCTGGGGTATATGTGAAAAGAACCAATTGTTTAGACTTAAGATTGAAGATGTGATCAATGAAGTTATTCATCCTAAAATAACTTATTTTGGGACGGATGAAGGTATTCCCATACTAGCAACTAATAATAATATCCAACCCAATACGGCCCTTCTAGATGATGGGAGAGTCATATTTCCTAATATCTACGGTGCTATACTAATCAATCCAGATAAAGTAGATCAATCCATTAAGTCTTTTAGTACCGAATTTTTTTATCAAGACTCACTTGTAAATGGAGCGATTAAACTTAAATATGGTCAAAATGACTTTAGTTTGAAACTCAGTACAATCAATATTGCACCAATGAGTAAGATCGTCTATGAGTATAATATTGGGCAGGAGTGGCTTGCATTACCCGAAGAAAACAGACTTGATATCAATAACCTCTCTAAGGGCTCACATACGCTCCAATTTCGAGGAAAACCTTTCAACGGTATATGGCAAGAAATCAAGCCTATATTCGTGTATGTCCCTCCTTTGATATTTGAATATCCTTTGTTTTGGGTAGTCATTATTTTTACGATAGTTGTATCTATCTACATATTCGTTAAGTGGAGAACCAACATCATAAATCAGAGGAATAAGTTTCTATCCGCAACGGTAAGTCAACAAACGTATGAAATAGAGGAGGAGAAAACCCAGTTGGCGGCTTCCCTCAAAAAGCAAAAAGAACTGACGAGAGACCTTAATCTATCCCAAGTCACTAAAAATAGGATGTATGCGCAAATCTCTCATGAGTTCAAATCTCCATTGCAAGCGATAAAGAGTCACTTATCCAAAAATGATGGATATATTCAGCCTGAAGAAAAGGAAAGGATTAAAGGGAATATCAATAACCTTCTAGGTATATCCAATGAGATCATGGAGTTGAGTAAGGCAGAGTCTGGAAATCTAAAAGTCAAGAAAAATTGGTATAATATCAATGGAGTTATTGCAGAACAAGTGGAATTAAAATATCAGCTCGCTGCAGAGAAAAACATCACAATTATTCAGCCTTCAAAATCAGACAAGCAATATATAAAGTTTGACATATCACTATTACAGAAAGTCGTAAATAATCTGCTCTCTAATGCCATAAAATTTTCTCCACAAGGAGGAGAAATACACATTGAATCAAAAGTTTCAGATGACCTTCAAATCGTAGAAATCAAAGATCAAGGTTCTGGAATCCCAGCTTCAGAAATTGAAAATCTCACGCTAGCTTACTATCAGGCGTCAAACAATTCGAAAGAAGGAACAGGTATTGGACTGAGTTTGGTCAAAGAGATACTCAAACTTCATGATAGTGGCCTTGATATTTCTAGTGAATTAGACAAGGGCAGTACCTTTGGCTTCAAGCTTAAACGGCCTGAAATTTCGCAAGAAGAAATATATGCCAATAACATCAATACCATAGGTGTCATCCAGCAAATAAGTAACCTAATTGACCCAGGTAAACGAATTATATTGGCGGTAGATGACAGTCAGGATGTTCTTTTTTTTATCAAGCAGGCTTTGTCTCCAAAATACTATGTCATTACAACTGAAAATGGAGAGGAGGCATTAAGTGCGCTAGAAAAAATAGAGACCATAGCGATTATATCTGATTTTAACATGCCTATAATGAATGGCATGGAGCTGCTTAAACACGTCAGAAGACTTCCCAAATATCAGACCTTGCCATTCTTATTTCTGACAGGTAGTTCCTCAGAAGAAACAGAACTTCAATCTATTCTGGCCGGTGTGGATCTAATTCTCCAAAAACCGATTCAAGAGGATATGTTGATAACCAAAGTGTCACAATTATTACTCAGGCAAAATAAAATATCTGCTTCTATTAAGTCATCTTTTGCACATGACTTATTTCCCACTAATCTTCACAATGATGATTTGATACTCTTGCAAAAATTAGAATCTATATTTCTTGATAACATCGATAATGGAAAGTTGAAATCAGAAGAGATCGCAAATATGATGGGTGTTGGTGAAAAAACTTTGCGAAATAGAGTAAAGGGCATTACTGGTAAAACAATGAAGGAGTACTTTCGAAACTTTAGATTAGAAAAGGCAAAATTACTTCTTGAAGAAGGCTATGGGAACATGGGTGAAGTTAGCACCGCCACTGGATTCTCAAGTCTTAGTTATTTCTCAAAGAGCTATAAAGTTTATTTTGGCAGGAATACGGTTTGATATGCATTTAAGTACATTGTTATAAGCACCATTTTGTAAAGTAATTATCAGAGGAGAATAATCCTTTGTGCTCAAATAATTTTCCATAGGGTAGTGACGTTTTAACGGATCACTTCAAACTTTTAAAAAATGCAATCATATTTGCCCGTTCATCATCAGTAAGTTTTGATTCGGGATGTGCAATCTTATACACTAACAGTGGCATCCAGTTCTTCTCAACGAAATCGATGCATTCGTCCAATTTGTGATCTTTCTTCTTTTTTGAGTAATCGCCCCAAGTACTAAAGTTAAGATGTTTCATTCCATTCGTCATATGACCTTTGATCCACCAAGATACAGGTGCTACATCTGTATACCATGGATATTTGGTATGGTGAGAATGACAATCATAACATGCGATTTTGATATGCTCCGCAATTTGAGCGGGCGGATTGGTCATAGATATGAAATCCTTAGTCATATCTGCGGGCGGATTTGTCTTGTCAATTGGGAAAAACTGAGCTGCAATTAAGAAAATGGCCAGCGCAATGCCTATATATTTAAGATATTTTTTCATAGAATTATTATTATTTAAGACGTAACTTGGTGTAAATCTAAGATTTAGCAAATATGAAAGCGGATGTTTTTTAAAGAAATATTATATCTAAATAAATTAAGATATAATTACTTGCAATTAATTATATTAATATTACTTTTGCAACGCTTTAAAAAGTAAAGCAGTGGGGCCTATAGCTCAGCTGGTTAGAGCACCTGACTCATAATCAGGTGGTCCGGGGTTCGAGTCCCTGTGGGCCCACAGTTATTAAGCTCGTAAATGTAATGTTTACGGGCTTTTTTATTTAGTGTTTAGCTAGACACCCGAGTTATTAAAGCATGGTTTTATTTTGATTTAGACTTTAAAAGAAAGTATATAATCACTCCAAAGATAATATCAGCTGTAAGTATACCCGCTACCTCTGAAATTCCTTGAGAGTTTATAAGTATATGACGCAGCAATCACTAACATTGTTTAATGTAAGCATGAATAAAAAGATTTGAGTTGGATTACCTACCTTAGCTGTTTAGAGATTTGGCATTTATTTACTCTAAGAATATGCAGCTATAAACTCATTAATCAAAAAAATGGAAGAATGAATTCTGGGCTAACAACCGAAATAAAAAAAGCACGCGACACTGAATAAAGCAAATAGGGTGGGCTAAGTGTTCTCAAAAGGAAGATGGAGTCCACTTTCGAGCCAAATCGTTGATTTGACTTTTTGAAAAACGTAATTTAAAACCAACATTTTAGTTTTGTAGTCGCAAGTATTCATCCCACGGATTTACGGCTGTACTTGCGATATACTAACCGTTACAGGCTATAGGTTTTGCAATCAATAAAAAGTATAAAACATGCTACAATGATAA
>JBLHWH010000100.1:0-22929 GCA_047628935.1 Halioglobus sp.
CATAAAAACGCCTTATCACAAAAAAGATCCGATTTCCGACCTTTAGGTTGGAAAAATTTTGGCGAATGCTCCATCCGCTTGCGGTGGGGTAGTCAAAATTTAGGATCTTTTTTACTAATATGTAGACGTCGTTTTTAATGTATTCCAATTTTTTTATTCAAATAATGTTACTTTCGAAGATTATTGCGTCACAATGGCATTAATAAGATCAGAATGTTAAAATTTAAAAATGACATTAAGGATTATTGATACCCTAAACTATTGAAAACGGTTTGTTTATAAATTTACTTAATCCGGTTATTTCAGGAGCTGCATCTAAGTCGATGACTGATGAGGAGGCTATTGAAGCGTATTTGGCGACACAAAACGCCAACTATTTTAATATTTTGTATGATCGGTATACTGCTAAAGTTTTTGGAAAGTGTTATTCACTTCTTAAAAGTGAAGCAAAGGCTCAGGATGCTGCACAGGAGATATTTGTTAAAGTGTTATTGAATCTTTCCAAATTTTCTGGGAAGTCAAAATTTTCAACTTGGCTATATTCTATTACATATAATTTCTGTATTGATGTAATAAGAAAGTATGAGAAAAACATTGGAGTTTTGGTAGATGATATCAATGCTTATGGAGATCAAGTAATAGAGGAGATTGAGGACTCTGAGATAATGGAAACAAACGTGATAAGACTAAAAGAAGTCTTAAATGAAATTCCAGCTGGAGATAAAGCAATCTTATTGATGAAGTATCAAGATGAATTTTCGATAAAAGATATATGTGGCATATTGAATAAATCAGAAAGCGCAGTGAAGATGAAGATCAAGAGAGCCAAAGAAAAATTTAAAAAAACCTACAAAGAACTATATATAGTCGTCGCTTAGGAATGATAATTAAATAAGGTATCATATCTTAGGGCAGCTATTTTTTTGAAAAGGCAAAAAGTGCAGGCATCGCAATAGTGAATGCGAAACAATCACTCATTCCTACGCAATTTACAACACTTTAAACATAGCTATGGTGAGTATTTTTAACGCAGTCGAAGGAAGAAAGAGGCCTTCAAAAGTGATACTTTATTTGTTTACCATTCCTTAATACTACAATTATGTTATTGTGGTGGAAAACTAAAATGCTGTAAAAATGAGAAACAGTTTCAAAGAATTAGAAGAGCTAGAGATGCAAGAAGTCTCTATGGATTCAGCTAGAATCAAAAATGGTATTAATTCTGATATTGGTATCATGAGATATGTAACATCTATAATAGAAATGTACTTCGCTAAGATTATTGATATGTTTATTGACTTAGCTGGTGGATCACCAGATATTCCTAAGAACGGGCTAAAAAGGCAGAACAAGTATCCAGATTTAAATTAATTCCTAGATGTCGAATACTTCATTGCTACCATTTGAGAATAATCAAAAACCTAACTTATGAAATTCTTATTAAAGATAGAAATTATGCAGACTGCGCTTTCTGATATGCTAACAAATTTTGGAGGAACACTATCGAATGTTTTAAAAGCATTGGTTATTTTTTTCATTGGTTATATTATTGCTAAAATAGTGGCTAAAGCAATAAAGACTGCGCTCAAAAAAATAGGTATAGATAAACTGGGTGAAAAACTTAATGAAATTGATATTGTCCATAAAGCAAATATAGACATCAAGTTCAGTGAGGTTATATCTAAGATGGTTTACTATATAATGATGCTAATCTTTACCGTAGCCGCTACTTCAGTGTTAGGCATTCCAGAAATTTCTGACCTAGTTACCGATATAATAAATTTTGTTCCTAATCTTATTGTTGCAATAATAGTTTTATTTCTAGGTACACTGCTGGCAGATAGGCTAAGAAAGTTTGTTGATACTGCGCTTAAATCATTAGGTGTTGCATCTTCAGGTTTGATTTCATCATTCCTTTTTTACTTTCTTTTTATCAATATTGTAATCGTAGCACTATCACAGGCAAAGATTGATACCAGTTTTTTATCACAAAACATTAGTATAATTATTGGCGGTATTGTTTTGGCATTTGCAATTGGATATGGGCTAGCATCAAAAGATGTAATGTCAAATATTGTAGCTTCATTTTATTCTAAAAACCAATTTCAAATAGGGCAAAAGGTGACTATAGATGGTGTGACAGGCATTATAAGCGACGTAAGCAAAAGTGTACTTACTATCAAAACAGAAACGGGGAGAGTGACTTTTCCACTTTCCCAAGCAACAAATACTAAAGTGGAATACCACGATTAATACTAATATTATTTAATTACAAAATTAATTTTTACAAGATGAAGAAATTTTACTTTGCACTTATTACATTCATGTTTTTTGCTGTGAATATAAATGCACAGGATATGACTTTGGACGAACTCAAAGCGAAGAAAACAGAATTAGCGGCAAAAGCAGGAAAAGCTCAAGCTACTGCAGATAAAATCAATGGTGAGATTGGAGGATTACAAAAAGAGATCGATATCTTATCTGGTTGGACTAAAGGAATTTCAGGAAATATTGGTTTAAATTTGAATTCTTCTAATACTTGGATTGCAGCTCCAAATCCAACTTCTAGTTCTACAGGTTTAGGTGTTGGTCTAGCAGCATTTGCAAACAAAATGACTGATAAAACAATGCTTAGAAATAAAGGAATCTTAAACTTAGCTTGGCAAAAAGTAGACCTTAATGATGGTTCTGAGGTTAAGGGCCTATTTGACAGTGGAACATTAGATTTATTAAACATTTCTTCTTTATATGGATATAGAATTCATCCAAAATTTGCGATCTCTGCATTAGGAGGATTAAATAGTTCATTATTTAACTTTTTGAAGCCAGGTGCTCTTGATATTGGTGTTGGAGGAACATGGACACCTTCAAATAACTTAGTGGTTGTTGTTCATCCATTAAATTACCACTATGCTTGGGCTGCTGATGGAACGGGTGTGGATGCTTCAGGAGCATTAGGTTTAAAAGTAAGAGCGGATTATACAAACTCTTACGTGGTACTTGGTAAAAAGATTGGTCTTTCTTCTACATTTACTACTTTCAAACCTTATTCTGATGTAGAGTCTACTTTTAATGCAGGTGAACCAAACGAATATCAAGCGGGATTGTTTGAATATACTTGGTTAAATACTATCTCCTTTGAATTATGGAGAGGAATTGGGGTAGGAATTGGCGCTGGACTTAGAGGTGCAGATTTCGAAATTATAGATGAAACACAGACTTATTATAATTTTGGTCTTGCTTACGGATTCTAAGAAGTGTGTTTTTAAAAATCACATTTTATGAAAATATAAAAAGCCTAGAGAATTAATTTTCTCTAGGCTTTTTTGATTTCACAAAAATTACTCTCACAAAAAGGGCTTTCGGTTTTTTAAGTAGAATTCAATGCAATGGTTGAAACTAAATATTGCTTCCAGTGACATACATATGTTGCGAGGTATCTACAAACTATATCCATATTTGACATGGCTGTGAATTATTGTTCATGAGAACTTTAGTCTCATGAAATTCTAATAATAAACTCTGACGATAAAGACGAATACTAAAATGAAACAACTGCCCAAGCCATTAAACATGCTCCTAAAGGTCCTTTTCTGGAGTGGACTCAAGATTAACAAATCTAGGCCCTAATCTTTGTTTTTAAGACGGCATAAAAAAAGCCCAACAAATCGAAATATGTTGAGCTCTTATTATATTTTTATCAGTTGGATATTATCCCATCTCCGATACTACTTCTGTTACTTCTGGTACCATACGCTTAAGCATACCTTCGATACCTGACTTTAGTGTTACTGTTGATGAAGGACAGCCACTACAAGCACCTTGCATGATTACTGTGACTACACCTTTGTCAAATGATTTGAACTCAATGTTTCCACCGTCCATTTCTACAGCAGGTTTTACATGTGTATCTATCAATGCTTTGATCTTTTTTACCAGTTCTTTTTCATCCCCAGTATATTGGTAGCTTACGCCATTTGCTTCTTCAATCTTAGCCATCTCCTCTGCAAAGCCATCATTGATAACTACGCCATCATTTTCTACATACTCTTTAATAAATGCCTTTGTTTTAAGCATAATATCATCCCATAGATAGTTGAATTCTTTTGAGATTGTCACGAAGTTATTACAAACATATACGCCTTGTACAAACGGCATTCCGAATAATGCTGTTGCCAATGGAGACCATTCTTTAGCTAAGTCAGCTGTACGAAAGTCAGCGGTACCTTTATATAACATTCTATTTGTTACGAACTTTAGTGTCTCAGGGTTAGGAGTTTGCTCTGTGTAGAGCATTACTGGACTTTTAGTTGCTGTAGGATTCATATTTTTTGTTTTTGTATTAAGCTAAAAACCATATATCAATGTAAGTTGTAAATCACGCTTTTTACAGCGAAGCATTCCAGCTTTTGGACATTATCTATTTTTCTATGTAGTCATGAGAAACTTTAATAATCTCAACGCACTAATAAAAACAAGCCTTGCCAAAAACCATATTCGCTAGTTAGTAGACACTTTGATTTGGAATTCCTGAATTAATTTAACATTCAAAACCATTTTAAAGTTCTAATTCGGGCATGAATCTAGTAATTCATGTGTGATTTGTCCATTATTATCTATAATCAATTTGTAACAATTCCCATTTTTAGATTTTAGTATTAGCCCATTTTCTGCATTATCGACATATACATCACCATTGTGAATATGTAATGCCGATTTGGGATCTGTTGTGTTTACACCTATCCCATTTATTTCAGGGAGGGAGGGTTCTGATTCCAGAATTTGAAACTCATGAGTTACAGTAACATTATTGTACTTAGTCTCGACTTGCCAAGTGCCATAAGGTCCATTAGGTACATTCCAAGAATTCCACCAATAAGAAGAGCTGTAATCGTTCGCAAAATTCATTTGCCAAGTATTCCAAACTACATTGTCTGGTCTTCTTATAATTGATGTAGCTTGGGTAGATGTGATTTGATCTCTAAAGTAGGAAAGTGTATACATTACTTCACCCGGCAGAAAAACATTATCAAAATAAGCATTTTCATTTGCGCTAGGGCATCCAAAATCTGGAAATTGACTGTGAGTGAATACCGCATTTACATTTGAGTTCTTATAATCTATTTGATCATTCCAACACGATTCAGTATTTAATGTATTGCACGTCCCGGCAAATGGATCAATTAAATCAGTATAATCGGAATTAGTATAAACCTCTAGATGCAAATGAGGGCCAGTAGAACATCCACTACTTGCGACTACACCGAGATATTCTCCAGTTTCTACTGTGGCTCCTTCAGCCTTTTCTGTCAGTGAACCAGACTTTAAGTGGCCATACCATGTAACAGACCCATCAAGATGTTCTAAATACACAGCATTCCATGATCCAGAACAGCTGCAATGATCATCTGGATTTCCATCCTGTTTTAGAATAATTGTACCTGGAGCTACTGCAATTGCATTCACTAAATTATTATTTACCAAATGCCAAGTAAATGGCCAAGTAAAGATGTCTGTTCCCTTGTGGTCATCATAAGTAATAGAAAGACAATTATAATCTTGAATACCACTCGTGGCATCATGGTCAACATAGTTGCTTATAGCCCAAGCGCTGTTATAACTTAGCCCAAAAATACTAGTTATAGGCCATTCATAAAGCACATCATTGTTACGTTCATCTGGTACATCAATTAATAATCCTTTCTTGATTAGTTCTTTTCTGTTTCTCTGAAGTGTCTTGATAATCACCACTCTATCTTCCTCAGGAAGACAATTTTCGGTTTTGGGGAATACATATTCTAAATTACCACCCTTAACATTTGTAGGTTGACTATATAGTCCAATATTGAATGAATATAATAGGATTAGGGTTGTGAAAATTTTCATAGGTAATAATATTTAATGAGTAAGCGTAACATCTACTGGTTATCAGCTAGTACTACCGCAGTAACCATATTAATAAACGAAAAGATATTGAAGGCATTCATCTGAAGTTTTTAAGTTTTACAACTAAACACAGAATCAACGATATAAAGATATCTAGATTACCTTGTAATTTTTGATATCGTTCGTTTTACCTTTTATCATGGTTCCCAATAATAGTGATTTACATCATCTTTCAGTGCAAACCCAGCAGAGGGATATAGTTGATTTCCAACAGTGTTAGTTTTTTCTGTTTCTAGTATTACTGCCGCAGCATTTGTATCTTTGGTAAGTTGTTTGCTTTTTTTTTAAGCATTTTTGAAATGCCGTTTCCTCTAGAATTGAGATCTACATAAAGGTCATTTAATAACCAAACTCGCTTCATTCTAGTAGATGAGAAGATAGGGTAGAGCTGGGTGAATCCGACTGCCTTATCATCTGAGAATGCTACATAAATTATAAATTCTCCATTTGTGATTCTTTCTTTTATAAAAAATGCTGCTGCAGCTACATCAGTTTCTTTTTGATAGAATACTCTATATGCATCAAACAAAGGTGCAATAGGTTCTATGTCGTAAATGGTTGCTGTTTTATTGTGATCATCTGTATTTCTAATGATGTGGGTGACTAGCTGTAGATCTTCAAGAAGATTCTATACAGTACATATGGAATAAGTATAACCATTAGGAATGATGAAATTGATCCAATCGGAGACATAGTGACCCCAACTAATGCAGCTAGATTTCGATAAAAGAAAAAACCAAATAAAACGACAAGTAGTACTACCGCACTTAATGCACTTTTAATTTTTGGACTCATGATATTCAGTTTTTCAATAAACAATTCAACTTAATCTCCCAATGAAAAAATAATGTCCCCTGTATGCATAACCTCCATATTAAAAGCTTGACTATTTGCAGGATCATATTTAGTATCTGCGAGACTTTCTCCCGCCATGATATGAATGATCAGATCTTCATCTATTCGTGCGACTGATTTTTTCACTGTTATACCATCAGAAATTGTACTTGCTACAGGCTTTCGGGAAATAAGGTTACCTAGTTTATCAAGCGTAACCAGGATATATTCATATCTCATCAGTCCTCCTTTCCAGTAGATCAAGGCATGGAACTCTTCCGTTTCCGCTAGCTTAAGAATAGGTACAAACTCTGTAAATTCATCAAATTCTTCGCTGTTCTCCCAATTGACGAAGTATGCTTCAATTAAGGATGCGGGTAAAACCTTATTCACTGTCTCAGCAGTCATCACTAAATCTTCAGTAACTTCTAGTGGTAATTCCACTTCAGGAAAGAATCCCAATAAATCTTCTAATCTTATATTTTCTGACATGGCACAAAGGTATAAAATTGGATAATATGTGTGTGATATTGTCCAACTACTATGTGACATTCATTTTACTTTGCTACGCAAGCCTTCTTCAGCTTCCAATGAATTGTAAGCGACTATAGCGATCGACCTCCAAAGAAGAAACAGATTTAAAATCAAAGACTAATCGCCATAGTCTTTCGGCAACTTATTGGCTTACTAATATTATATTTCGCAGAAACGTAAAATTTACTTACCCCTTCTCTTCTAATCTCTGTATCAATCTGCCCGAGATGCGTAAGAAATCCATCTCTGTGATTACTCCGGCCAATTCACCATTATTGATCACAGGCAAGCATCCGATATCATTTTCTTTCATGATCTTCATGGCATTGAGTATTGTGTCATTATGATCGATGGTGATAGGATCTTTAAGCATTACGTTCTCTACAATGTTTGTTTTTCTACTTCTTTTATTTTTTATAAGACTTCTTAGTATTAATCTACGCGATACAAGACCCACTAGGTTACCTTTTATGTCCTCTACAGGAGCATATCTTAATTTTTGCCAGTCCATCATCTCCGCTACGAGTTCGATAATATCTGATTTTTGAACAGTGAAAAGATCTGTAACCATAAACTCTGATACCTTAAGTTGCGATGGTTTATATTCTGTAATATCATTAAGGTTGGGCATTTCCCATTTGTGTCCAGGGATTCCACTTTGCTGATTTTTGATCATTGCTGCAGTCAAAACAGTTAATGCTTCATCTCGGGACGAATTTTTGATCAATTCTGTGTACGATCTCAATTGCCATCTAGCACCATTCATATGAGATTCAGCACGTTCTTGGATGATACCAAGGTAGAGGTCAATATCTTTTTGTGCTACTTTTCTCTTTTTTAGTCCTTTTCTTGCTATGGGTAGAAGTTCATTTATGATTAAATCCACACAAGTCACTTTTTTATCATTGAACCAAGTGAATTTACTATCTATACCAAATCTAGCCGCTTTACCAAAGTTATCTCTTGCATCGTCAAAAGACATTAATTCTCTGATGTCTTTTATCTCATCTGCCATTCCTACTGTAAGACCTAACCAGAAGCATGCATTAGCAACCTCGTCAAGCACCGTTGGTCCCGCTGGGATTACTCTATTCTCTATTCTTAGGTGTGGTTTTCCATTATCACTAATTCCGTAACAAGGCCTGTTCCACCTATAGACAGTAGAATTGTGTACTTGAAGAGATCGAAGTTTTGGTACTTCTCCATTTTTTATCATTTCTAGAGAATCCTCGGTCACATCAGAACTGATTAACACTCTGAACCGCGATATATCTTCCTTATATATCTCCATGATAGATTCTTGAAGCCAATTCTTTCCAAAAGAAACCCTTGGGCTTCGTTCCCTCATATGATCATGGGTCGTCCGCGTATCAAGTGATTGTTGGAAAAGTGCGATTCTGGATTCATGCCATAATCTTCTTCCAAACACAATCGGAGAATTGGCAGCTATAGCCATGACAGGTGCCGTCACCGCCTGAGCTATATTATACATATGTACAAAATCATCAGGATCTACCTGCAGATGAATCTGAAAACTCGTGTTACAAGCTTCCAAAAGTGGAGAATCATGTTTGACCAACAACTCGTCTATACCAGTGAGTCGCAATTCATATGCATTTCCTATCAATTGCTCATTGATGGCTTCCATGAGTGCTTTATATCTCTTTTTGGGAGTTAGATTCTCCATCTCTAGATCAAATTTTCTCAGTGTTGGAAGTATTCCCGTCAGCACTAAGTTGGTATCCAAAGTATCAAGTACTTTCTGTATTTTATCAAGTTTTGTTGCATTTTCTTCGTGCAGTTGACTGAAACATGCTTTTGTTAGTTCTCTAGGTGTAAGGTTCGTCTCAAGATTAAACTTTGCCAACTCTGTTTCTACCCAATCATATTCCTGCATCTTGTCCAATGCTTCCATAGCGATGCAATTAGGCTTATAAGTATCTTTATGAACTATTGCCATCTCTTGTTCTGCTCCTATACGAGTTATACCAGTATCAAACCAGTCGTTTTCAATCATGTATTCGAGGGCCTGTACATCTTTGAGGAGGGACTTTACAAATTTTTGCATTTGTTTCGGATCTGTCACTTTTGATACTCGTTGTTCTCCCATTTTTTTTGGTTTTTAGCTTTGAATGGACAATTTATAAAATTATCATTAATTGATGCGAATTATTTACCATTATTCAACGTAAATTAAAAAGCGAGGTTGGATTCAATTCACACGGTTAGATTTATATTATTTCATTATCAAAAGGACATTGATTATGAGTTCTCGAAAAGGAGCTAAGTACGCGGAGGGAGTGCTTCTGCAATTGAAAGAGTAATAAGTTTAGATTTATATTATTTCTTTGGGCGATCCACTTAGTTCTCAGAGCACTGATTATCAATACTATTTTATAAAATCTAATTTTTAGTACATTTAAGGGGTTAGGTTTTTTATACTTGTTTTTAGAATGGAATGCCATACTTACTAAAGGGTAACCCTATTAATTGTTTGAATATACTTGACTAAGTTTACGTAAAGCTAAATCTTTGTACTGTTTGTTAACGAGACTTTAGTCTCGTTTTACAGATAGTTACTTTTTGTACTGAAAATTTATAAATTTTATTCCTGTTCTTAAAAGAAAGGATAGAAGGGCAGTGGTTTGCTGATTCATTTCTTTACTGATACCAATGGTTAGTTCAATCCTTTCACCCGCCTATTTATATGGTTTCTGCGAAATATGGAATCTATTAGCTGATAGACTACCCCTTAGTCCAATCCCTAATTTGCAGAAATGATCTGATCGCTTCTAGCGATGTGATCACTACTACCAATGAATAAAATACTGAAATCATTAACAAAATTCATGTTTATAGCCAATAGGATGTTATTATGCTTCATAATTCTCTGATTGGAGTACAAGGTGGTATTTATGTATTTTTTTTGGGAATATCCATACGTTATCTAGGTAAATTAATGATCCGTAAAACACTTTGAAAGCGGAACTCATTCTGTTGTAAATAATGGACTCAGAAATACATGTTAATTTTCTTACATTTGTGCTGAAAATCATAAAACGATTATGACCTCATTGAAAAAGTATTTTAATATAACAGGAATAGCGATATTCTTGATCACATTTATTGTTTTTTTTATGTCTGCGGAGCGCGTTGGTAGCCTCTGGGATTGTGGAGAATTTGTGCTTGGAGCATACAAGCTTCAGGTAGTTCACCCACCGGGAGCACCTACCTTTCTTCTTATTGGAAGGATGTTTACATGGTTTGCGACAATAATCTCTGATACACCTTCAGATATAGCCTTTGCAATAAACCTCATGTCGGGTATGGCTACATCACTGGCAGCGGTATTTGCGGGGTGGGTTACTATGATGTTCGGTAAGATCGGACTTGTAGGTAGAGATGGTGATACGGATGATGGACAGAATATCGCTCTTTCATTTGCTGGATTGACTACAGGGTTGGCTACAGCATTCGCATCTAGTATATGGTTTTCGGCTGTAGAAGGCGAGGTATATGCTATGTCTACTATGTTCACCGCGCTTACATTTTGGGCAGCTGTGAAATGGTACTACCTTCCTGATGAAAAAGATTCTGACCGATGGTTGGTATTAAGTATGTTCGCTGCGGGACTCTCTATAGGTGTTCACTTATTGAGTTTATTAACTTTTCCAGCGATTGCACTTTTATATTATTATAAGAAATATGAAAATAGAAGCCTTTTAGGAGGGCTTTTGGCTTTGGTAGCGGGTGTAATTGCTATTGGTTTCTACCAAAAAGTGATCATAGTTATGATTCCTACACTATGGAAAAATATGGAAATATTCATGGTGAATAGTTTGGGAATGCCGGTACATTCTGGATTAATCCCAACTGTATTGTTTTTGGGAGCCTTAGCATATTTAATATTAAGATATGCTCATAAAAAAGGAAATTATACATTACAATTATTCACAGTTGCATCAATACTTGTTACGGTAGCTTTCTCAACCATAGGTACAGTCGTTATCAGAGCAAATGCGGATACTCCTGTAAATATGAATACTCCGAGTGATGCGACTAGATTGTTACCTTATCTGAATAGAGAGCAATATGGTGAAAGAGCATTGGTACATGGTCCTCATTATGATGCAAAACCAAAGAAGGTAGATCGTGAAGAAAGATACGGTTTAGTAGGTGATCAATATGAAATCGTAGATGAGAAATTCACCTACGTTTATGCGAATAAAGACAAAATACTATTTCCAAGAATTGGTCATACAGAATCTTCTAGACCTGACCTTCATAAGATGTATCGTCAAAGATTGACAGGAGATATGCAAGGGAAACCGGGTATGGGATACAACTTGGCTTTCATGATGAAATATCAAGTGAGCTGGATGTATTGGAGATATTTCATGTGGAATTTTGTAGGAAAACAAAATGGTGACCAAGGTTACTATTATTGGGATAAAAAGGATGGAAACTGGTTATCAGGAATCAAGCCGTTTGATGAGGCAAAATTATACAATATGGATGCCGTACCTGATACTATGGCAAATAACAAAGCAAATAACACATACTACTTTCTACCGCTTTTATTTGGGCTATTTGGGCTATTGTGGCATTTTTCTAGGAGTAGATTGGAGTTCATTTCACTCTTGATCTTGTTTTTACTGACGGGTTTGGGTATTATTCTATACTCCAACCAGCCACCGAATGAGCCAAGAGAGCGTGATTATATCTTTGCTGGTTCTTTTATGGCATTCAGTATGTGGATTGGTATGGGTGTGCTGGCGGTCTATGATTTATTGAAGTCAAAGGCTAAAATGTCTGGTGTGATGCCTGCTGTTATTGCAGGAGTGCTCGTATTATCAGCACCGATTATCATGGGTTTCCAAAATTTCGATGATCAAAGTAGAGCGGATATAGAAGCGTCAAGAGATTATGCAGCTAACTTTTTAAATTCTGTAGAGAAAGATGCCATCCTATTCACGTATGGTGATAATGATACATATCCACTTTGGTATGCACAGGAAGTAGAAGGTATACGGACCGATGTGCGTGTAGTTAACTTGAGTTTAATCGCTGTAGATTGGTATATCAATAAACTAAGGAATAAAGTCAACGACTCAGCTCCGATCAAACTCACCATACCTGCAGATGCGATTAGAGGAAAGAAGAGAAATCAAGTGTTCTTTTATAATCCTAGTAATCCAACGGATAAGGTAATCGATGTACCAATGCCAGCATTGAAGGCATTGGAATTCATAGCAAGTCCAAGAAATGAAAATGAAGGGCAGACGATTGTAAATTCTAAGCACTTATTTATTCCAGTAAATGAGTCTAAATATAGAGCTACAGGAATGCTTAAAGATGACGGTGCAGACTATGTGAAGAAGATCGATATCAGATACGGTGAAAGTAAAGGATATTTATTGAAAGATGATTTAGCTGTATTGGATATCATTGCATCTAACTTCTATGATCGACCAATATATTTTGCGACAACATGTAAGAATGAGAAGCTGCAAGGGTTAAATGATTACATGCAATTAGAAGGACTTGCACTTAGATTGGTTCCAATAAAAACGAAGAGTGATAAGACTTTAGCAATATATGGAAGTGGTAGAGCGGATCTTGATGCAATCCACAATAATGTAATGACTAAGTGGACATGGGGTAACTTTGATAAAAAGGATCTATTTGTAGATAAAAACTATATGGCAGAGGTGCAAGCTATGAAAATGGCATTGTTAAGAGCTTCAGCAGGATTTAGCCAAAAAGGGGATCATGTTAGAGCAGCTGATATGGCAAAGAAGTACTTCGAAGGATTCCCTCATATGAATTTCGCATATGATGCAGGAGTTGTTCCATTTATCAATGTACTCGCACGGGCGGGCGAATATGAAGAAGCAAAGAAGCATCTTAGAATTCTGGCAAAAGAAAGTGATCAATATATGAAATTCTTTGCATCTCTAGATGATGACGATATGTCTGGTTTCGAGCAAGATATGGGATTCTATTTGAGAGGAATTTCGGACGTGTTGAGACTAAGTAAGGATGTACAAGACCCTGATTTTGATAAAGAAATGAATGACCTATTGGGTCAATACAGCTCTAGACCGATCAGAGATTAGAAATAACAGAGCGACTCCATTGATTTGGAGTCGCTTTTTTGGTGGTGGTGTTGTTCACTATCTAAATAATTTTCAATTAAAATAAAGAAAATGAAAGTTGCAATTGGCTGTGATCACGCTGGATTTGATTATAAGGATACAATCATTCGAGTACTTAAAAAAGAAGGAGTAGAAGTAATTGATAAAGGGACTTACTCTACCGATAGCGTGGATTATCCTGATTTTGTACATCCTGTAGCAGACTTAGTGGAAACCGGTGAGGTTGAATTAGGTGTATTGATCTGCGGTAGTGGAAACGGTGTGTCGATGTCAGCAAACAAGCATAAGAATATTCGAGCAGCATTATGTTGGAAGGACGAAATTGCGTCATTGGCAAGATTGCACAATGATGCTAATATAATATCAATTCCAGCTAGATTCGTAAGTGCCAAGGTGGCTAGACAAATGGTGAGAACATTTATATCTACTGAATTCGAAGGTGGCCGTCATCAACGAAGAGTAGATAAGATTAGCTTGTGCTAGACTGCGGCCTATATTATGCAATGTGAGGATATGACTATAAACATTTAGCCTAGTACCTAAACT
The DNA here is from genome assembly GCA_047628935.1 of Halioglobus sp. Classification (GTDB taxonomy): domain Bacteria; phylum Bacteroidota; class Bacteroidia; order Chitinophagales; family Saprospiraceae; genus CAJXUU01. Next base: position 14,016 of record JBLHWH010000100.1, read on the forward strand.
TACAATATTTAGTCTGACACAAAGCGTCTGAGACTCCACAAGCACATTAACAAATCCATCCCTAGCCGCTGCGAGGTTAAAGGACCTCAGCTCAGATCTATGTTATATTTCAAAAATCAACAAATCAACAAATCAACAAATCAACAAATCAACAAATCAAATATATAGTAAGCTCCGAGTGGTTACTTGATCATATCTCAGATACTGATTTAATCATTCTCGAAGTACACCAAGCAAAGAATAAGGCGGGATTAAGTTCTGATATCTTAGGGAGTATAAGTGGGTCGATTCCAGTAGATCTTAAATTGGATTTTAGTGATCCTTATGCTCGATTCTCGAATACATTTCCGTCTGTAGAGCAATTCGAATCTACTTGTAATCGATTTGGCATCAGGAATGATAGCAAAGTTGTAATTGTAGATAGATTAGGAATATATACTAGTCCTAGAATTTGGTTTTTATTTATAGCTATGGGACATGAAAATGTTGCAGTTCTAGACGGAGGTTTGCCAGCTTGGATAGATAAAGGGTATGAAATAGTAGATTTGCCAATTACGCCTTATGAAAAAGGTAATTACACAGCTATGCTAGACCCAAATCTTGTCAAAAATATAGATGATGTAGCGGAAAATATTGTAATTGAATCTAGTATTCTCATTGATGCAAGATCATCGGATCGATTCCTCAGTTTAGAACCGGAGCCAAGGTCACAAATACGAAGTGGTAATATTCCGAATTCAATCAATATACCTTTCAAAACGCTATTTGATGGGTATAGATACAAAACTATAGAGGAGCTTCAATCAATTTTTGATGAACATAATCTTGAGGATAAATCAATGATATTTAGTTGCGGTTCTGGAGTGACTGCTTGTATCGTGATGTTGGCCGTAGCGCTTGTGAATACCAATAATAAATCAATATATGATGGTTCTTGGACAGAGTGGGCCAGTGTCATAAAAGAATAGTTATTTTCCACCTTTACAAAAAAAGTGTGTTTCAGACACAACAGATTTATAATAATACCAGTTAATATTTCCAAAAAGTGCCCTATAGAATTGGCTCTAACGCTTATAAAGCCTACTATTGCAGGTTTTTTGATGGGTACTCTTCCATCGTTTCTTTTTTATAATGACAATTAATATTTTGATGATAAAGAAAATTTTCCTTTTTGCATGTATGGTCTCATTCTATAGTGTTGATGCACAGTATATTAGTGGTGTTACAGTTCTTGATTCTACAGTTGTTCTGATGACTGATGAATCTGACGCTTCTGTTAAATATGCGAATACCATTACTGCCGAAGACATGAAAACCCACCTAACCGTTATTGCTAGTGATGAATTTCAAGGTCGTGAAACTGGTACTGCAGGAAATAACTTAACCGGAGACTACATCTCTGATTTTTTCAGATCTATTGGTATGAAAAACAAAGGAATAGAAAAAAGCTACAGACAACAAGTTGCTTTCACTTTTTCTAAATGGGCGGATATTGATATTTTCGTTGGTGAGACTAGATACAAGCACTTATGGGATTTTCTTGCTTTCCCAGATAAGAATGAAAGTATGGCAGCAATTACAGCGGCTGAAGTTGTTTACTTAGGATACGGAATCGATGATGCAAAATATAGCGATTACAAAAAGAATGATGTAGCTGGTAAAGTCATTATGATCAATAAAGGTGAGCCTTTGAAAAAAGATAGCACTTCTTGGATAACGGGTACTTCTGAAATGTCTGATTGGACAACGGATATCAACAAGAAACTTGAGGCAGCAAAGAAAAATGGTGTTAAGTTAGTTTTGATTATTGAAGATGATATCAAGACGATGCTTGGTGAAAATAGAAGGAAACTACTTGGATCCGTAGTATCGTTAGGTGATTTGACTAGAGAAGAAGTAACATTAGCAAACCATGTATATATCTCAAGTACGATAGCAAAAGATATTATCGGAAAGAAGACTAAAAAAGTAATTAAATCTAGAAAGAGATCTAATAAAAAAGGAAAAGCTTGTGATGTAGAACTTACTACACCATTTGTAATGAATATGAATAAAGACGCGAAAGTACTTAATGGAAGTAATATACTAGCTTACATAGAAGGAACGGATAAAAAAGACGAAGTTGTAATCGTTTCAGCGCACTATGATCACTTAGGAATGAGAGGTGATGATATATATAACGGTGCTGATGATAACGGATCAGGAACAACTACTGTTTTAGAATTGGCAGAAGCATTCAGATTAGCTGAATCTGCAGGTTTTGGACCTAGAAGAAGTGTAGTATTCTTATTGGTTACTGGTGAAGAAAAAGGTCTTCTTGGATCAGAGTACTATTCTGAAAATCCGATTTTTGATTTGAAGAATACTGTAGCTGACGTAAATATAGATATGGTAGGAAGAGTAGACGAAAAGTATATGGCTAATCCAAATTATATCTACGTAATCGGATCGGATCGGTTGAGTACAGATTTGCATAAGCTTAACGAAGCTGCAAACAAAAAATATGCGGGGTTGACATTAGATTATACGTATAATTCTGAACATGATCCAAACAGATATTACTTCAGGTCGGATCACTATAATTTTGCTAAAAAGGGTATTCCTGCAATCTTCTTTTTTAATGGAGTACATGCAGATTATCACAAAGCGACGGATACTGTAGATAAGATCAACTTTGAGAAAATGGAGAAAGTGGGTAGATTGATATTCCATACAACTTGGGAAATAGCAAATCGAGAAGAAAGATTAGAAGTAGACGGAGAGATCAGATAGGAATCAAACGAATCCATAATTTAAATCGTTAGTCATAATATGCCTGAATAAATGTTTTCAAAATGACTGGTGTAAAAAGAATAATATGAATATTAGAAATATAATAGTTGCTTGTTTTCTTTTAATCTTGGCAAATGCTAAGGCGCAAGATCAATCTTTTCTTATTGATAAAGTAGTAGCAAAAGTAGGAAGCGAATTTATTCTCCTTTCTGAAGTGGAGGATCAATATGCTTATAGTATCACACAAGATCCTTCATTGGATGAGAGTATCAAGTGTGAAATATTAGACGGATTGATCGCTCAGAAATTGATCATTTATCAAGCTAAACTGGATAGTGTAGATGTACAAGATCAAGAGGTAGAAGGTCAACTTACTCTAAGATTTGAGAATATACTACGTCAGATGAACGGAGATGAAGAGTTCTTTAGAGATTATTATGGAGCGAGTGTTGTAGAAATGAAAGAACGATATAGGGATGATCAGAAACAACAGATCCTTGCTGAAAGAATGCAGATGAAATTGATCAATTCTGTTACGATTACTCCGGCTGAAGTGCAACAATTCTATGAAGCGATTCCAAAGGATAGTCTTCCGTTTTTAGATTCTGAAGTGGAGTTAGGAGAATTGGTGATCAAGCCTCAAGTGAATGAAGCTCAAAAGGATATAGCAAAAGAAAAGCTTGAGCGGATCAGAGAGAAAATAGTATCAGGAGAAAAAACAATTGAAGAATTGGCTCTCAAATATTCTATGGATCCTGGATCTGGAGCAAGAGGGGGAGATTTAGGATTCGCCAAAAGAGGATCTTATGTTGCAGAATTTGAAGCTACTGTATTTGGACTTAAGAAAGATGAGTTGTCAGATGTTATAGAAACAGAATACGGGTTTCACATAATCAAGATGCTTGAGAGAAGAGGAAACAGTGTAAGAGCAAGACACATACTGATCAAGCCTGAAGTCACGGAATCAGATAATTTAAAAGCTAGTAACTTATTGGATAGCGTAAGAACGTTAATCCAAGCGGATTCTATTTCTTTTCAGGTTGCAGTAAAAAGATACTCTGATAAGAAAGCGGAAAGCTATAACAACAATGGTAGAATCAAAAACAGAGCTACAGGAAATAACTTCTTTAGGACTGAAGAATTAGAATACGATGAGTATATCGAAATCATAGATATGAAGCCAATGGATCTAACTTCTGTATTAGAAGGTAAAGATTTTAGTGGTGAAAGACAATATAGAATTCTACAATTGCAATCAATAACTGAGCCACATCAAGCAAATCTTAAACAAGATTACAATAAGATCTCTCAGTTTGCCAAAGAGGGAAAGAAATCAGAATATTTCTCTAGTTGGGTAGAAGAAAAATTAAAAGATACGTTTATTGAGTTGATTCCTTTATATGGATATTGCGATAATTTGAAGCAATATTTAAAGGGCAGTAAAAGTATGCCATAAAATAAGGCTCAAATCATAAAAAATAAAAAAGGCAAGCCTGATTCCAGGATTGCCTTTTTTATTTTTTATGAAACGGTAAACTTAATTACCAGCTTACATCTTCTTCGCTTACATCAGAACCTGTGCTTGGTTCATCAGATGTATTGGCTGAAGACTCTATTTGAATTTCGTTTTTATTTTTTTCTGCTTGCTCTTTTTCCCACTCTTCGTGTCTTCTCTCGTATTGAGCGTAGTCATAGTCAGGCATCAATTCGGTTTTTACATGATTGATAGCATCATTAAGACCATTCTGAAAGCGATTAAAATCCTCTTTATAGACAAATATTTTATGTCTCTCTACACCATCCCCATTGAACCTCTTTGTACTTTCTGTAAGAGTGATATAGAAATCTTCTCCTTTTGTTTTACGAACATCAAAAAAATATGTCCTTCTCTTTCCCGCTTTAACTTTTGAAGTGTATACACTTTCCATGTTATAATTTCCGTCTTTATTCACCGTCCAATATTTTTATTAATTATCCTTTTACTCCATAAATGTAAACAAACTTTGCAAAGTGATAAATATTTTAACAATTTTATCTTGAGAATTAGAAATTTGAGATTGATCTAAAATCAATTTTTCTTATGATATTGCCTCTAAATATCAAAAGAAAAATTCAGAATTAAATCTACTTCACCACAACTCAATTGCCGATAAATATGTTTTAATCTCTACATTTGTCAATTATATCAAAAAGAGTACATTTTTGAAGAATCTTCAACATCTAAATAAGTATTTCTACAAGTATAGAGTCCGATTAGGCCTAGGGATCATCTTTGTGGCATTATCAAATTATTTTGGTGTCCTTATTCCGCAAAAAATAAGGGAAGCATTAGATTTTGTCCAGGATAAAATCATTTCATATAAAGGTGCGGAAGAAGGTCTGAAAGAGGGGATGTACAGTGAACTGGGTGAAGCGTTGTTGACTTTTGCGGCGGTAGTAATCGGGTTTAGTATTCTAAAAGGGATATTCATGTATTTTATGAGACAGACTATAATAGTGATGTCTCGTTTGATCGAGTATGACCTGAGAAAAGAGATCTTCGGCCACATGGAGATGATGGATTTAGCTTATTTCAAGAGAAATAAAACGGGTGACTTTATGTCTCGTATATCGGAAGATGTCAGTAAGGTCAGAATGTATCTTGGTCCGGCTGTATTGTATGGGATTAATCTCGTGACGTTGTTTTCACTTACCATTTTTGCAATGTTCAAAGTAAGTGTTACACTTTCTCTTTATACTTTGATTCCGCTGCCGTTTTTATCGATCACGATATATTATGTGAGTAGTAAGATCAATTTTAGATCTAGTCTGATCCAAAAACAGCTATCTCAATTGACGAGTACCGTCCAAGAAGTCTTTTCTGGAATCCGAGTAATAAAGTCTTATGTCAAAGAAGACCAGTTCGGTAAATACTTCGAAGAAGAATGTGAAGACTTCAAATCTAAATCACTTGATCTTGCTCGTATTTCTGCCTTTTTCTTTCCTGTTATGATATTTATGATCAGTGCGAGTACCCTGATAGTGGTATATGTAGGTGGGCTCGAAGTAGCAAAAGGAAATATCACTACAGGTAATATAGCTGAGTTTATCATATACGTAAATATGTTGACATGGCCTGTAACATCTATAGGCTGGATTGCATCACTCGTGCAACAAGCCGAAGCTTCTCAACAAAGGATCAACGAACTTCTTACTGAAGAGTCGACCTTGGATAGGTCAGGGGTTTCTGCGGAGAATTTAGAAGGTGACATCAGGTTTGACAATGTTAGTTTTACTTATCCTGATACGGGTATAGAAGCATTGAGAAACATTTCTTTTCACTTGAAGAAAGGAGAGAAAATGGCAATCATAGGTAAAACGGCTTCTGGTAAATCAACCATTGCCGACCTTATTTTAAGGATGTATGACGTCACAGAGGGCAAATTGATGATTGATAATCAAAATGTAAAAGCCATTAATCTGGACAATTTACGTAGAAAGATAGGTTATGTGCCACAAGATGTTTTCTTGTTTTCGGATTCAGTTACTAATAACATTAGCTTTGGAGTAGGAGAGGTTGATCAAGCCAAATCGGAAAAATACGCAGCTCATGCAGCTATCCATAATGAGATAAGTAGTCTTCCAGAAGGATATCAAACCATGATGGGAGAGCGGGGTGTTACACTTTCTGGAGGACAGAAACAAAGAATATCTATAGCGCGAGCATTTATTAAAGATCCAGATATCGTAATACTAGATGATTGTCTATCTGCAGTGGATACAGATACTGAGCAGCAGATCATGCAATATCTCAATGTCGCGCTAAAAAACAGAACATCTATCATAATTACTCACAGAATCCTTAACCTCATGGAGTTTGATAAGATACTAGTATTAGAGGATGGTGGAATTGCAGAGATCGGCACCCATGATGAACTACTTACCACAGGAGGATACTATAAAGAGATGCTTGAACAGCAGAGCATGGGTGAAGAAGTGTAGAACTCGAAATAATTTAAACTGTAAGGAATATGATTCATAAGATAATAGCGGCTGTTTATTTTCTTTGTGCTGCTGTACAATATAACGACCCAGACTTCTATATATGGATTCCACTTTATCTTATTCCAGCGGCTGTTGCACTAGCATATGATAGGGGTTGGAGGAATAGTAAAGTTCTACTAGCTCTCTGTTTTTTGTTTGTTTTAGGTCTGCTGTTGTACATACCAGATGTCATTTCTTGGATCAATGATGGTACACCACCTATTGCGAGATCTATGCAAGCAGAGAGCCCATTTATAGAATTTGTGAGAGAGTTTTTTGGTTTAGGAATTTGTTTGGCGGGGGTAATTTGGTATTGGCGGAAGAGTAAATAGAATAAATTAGAACATATTTGGGGGGCATGCTTTAGCTTAAGCCGAAATAGACTCACGGAGTAAAGTAACAATTATTTTGTTTTTGCTTCGTAAAGTAATTAGTTCATACTTGAATGTATGAAAGCCTTTTTTAATGTGCTGAGGCAATGAATTTTAAATGTGGATAAAGCTAAGTTACTCGATCGCAAGCGCTCAATGATCTGTTTCAATTCTTTAAAACCATAAAAAAGGGCCTGCAACACTAAGCTACAGACCATTTTATTTCTTAAATACACTCAGTTATCAACTAAGCGAAATCGTATTCTTTATTTGGTAAACTAAGAACTGTTTAGTTCAAGTTTATATCTTTTACTAGAGCATTTACAAAGTCTTCTTGCTCTGAATTACCCGCTAGTTCTTTTTTGATTATTTTTTCAGCAATACTGAGAGCAATTGCACCGACTTCATTTTTCACTTCCATCATAGCAGCTTTCTTCTGATTCTGGATGTCTTGATTTGCCTGAGTCATGATTCTAGAAGCTTCGCCTTTAGCATTGTCTTTGGCTTCAGTGATGATCTGGTTTTTAGTGTCTTTTGCTTCTTTAAGCATTTTACTTCTTTCTTCCCTTGCAACAACTAAAAGTTTTTCGTTTTCAGCTTTAAGATTTGACATCTCTTCTTTTGCGGTCTTTGCAGAATCTAGTGCATCTTGGATATCATTCTCTCTTGTCTCCAAAGCTTGAGCGATGGGTTTAAATGCTACTTTAGCCATGATAGCCCAGAATATAAGAAATATCACTACTGACCAAATTGCTAATCCTGGTGATGGTTGAAATGGTAAAAAGTCTAATAATAAAAACATAATATACAGTTTAAGTTTTTAAGCCCACGTGGGGATTTTTTTGTTTTATTAATCAATATAAATAGAGAAGGTCCATCCGCCAACCGCATGCTGACCTTCTCTTAGTTTTGACTATCTCTCTTAATCAATTACTTGATAAAGATTGAAAGTAGGATAGCGATCAAAGCTGCACCCTCTACGAATGCTGCCATAAGGATCATACCTGATCTGATATCTCCAGATGCTTCAGGTTGTCTTGCAATTGCTTCCATTGCTTTTCCACCTACCATACCGATACCGATACCGGCTCCGATTACTGCAAGTCCTGCTCCTACTGCTGCTAATGTTCCAGTCATGATTAAAATATTTATATAATGATTAAATTAAAAATTCTTAATTAATGGTGCTCCTCTATTGCAGCTCCAATATATGATGCTGTCAAGATCGTAAATACAAATGCTTGCACAAATGCAACGATCAACTCGATAGCCATCATAAATAGCGTTAATGGAATAGCTAACACAGTACCTATACCATTTCCTAATGTTCCATATAAATCTCCAAAAATGAAGATCAAACCGATAAAACTCAATATTGCAATGTGTCCAGCAGAAATGTTACCTGCAAGTCTCAACATCAATGTTAATGGTTTGATAAATAAGCCCATGATTTCTACTCCAGCCAACAATGGCTTTACAAAACCAGGAACACCAGGCATCCAAAAGATATGTTGCCAGTAATCTTTCTTTCCGTTGATGTTTACGAGTACAAACACTATCAATGCAAGAACCATAGTTAAAGTAAGATTACCTGTAGCATTGATACTTCCAAAGAAAGGAATCTGACCAAATAGATTCAATCCAAGAATGAAAAAGAAGATACTTAATAGGAATGGGAAATATTTCATATATTTTCCTTTACCTATAAAAGGTATAGCAACTTCATCTCTAATGAATACGACCATTGT
>JBLHWH010000101.1:0-22710 GCA_047628935.1 Halioglobus sp.
TCGCCCATTTTCAGTGTCCTCCCAAACTACTGGTGGAGATACTGTTGTAGTACCAATACTGTCAGGTGCTTTGGCGTATATTTGATTATAATCACCACTATATGGGTCGATTTCATACATATGTGCTACGCCTCCGCCACTCGGATTAAAGTTGAATGTCCCTACTTGATAAAACTTACCATTAGACGCAATATTTCCAGCACTTCTTAATACATTTTTCTCATCAAAATTGATTTCCCAAATAGACTCTCGTTTTTGGATATCGAACCCAAAAACTCTATTTGAAGTAACACAAAGGATGATTCCATCTACTATGTAATTGTATTCAACATCCGAAATGTCCCACCCTTCATACTGGTAAGTCCATGCCTTTTCCCCTGTGTCAAGATTATAAGCGTAAATAGTTGCAGGATCGTCAATGTCCCCAAAATAAATAAACTCGTCTTGATAAATCACCCCATTGTTGTGATTCACAAAGGTTCTATTGGGGTCAAGCCTTGATGCCCATTCTATTTCCAAGACTTCTTCAACATCTGCAGGTGGATCAACTGGTGGCTTATCACAAGCTATGAATAGGTATGTGAAAAGTATAGCTATTATTACATTCATTGTATGTTTCATCTTATCGTTCATCTTAACGTTCATCTGTTTGGAAATAAGTACCTCCAAGACCATCTATGAAAATTGCATTTACAGCTTGTCTCATATTTTCATCATTTTTCATCTGCATATGATTAGATCCTGGCATGAATTCTGGCTCATAATGTATCCCTGGTCCATTCATAGCAGATTCAGCTAGGATGAATCCATCGGAAGGATTGATAATGGTTTCCGTATCAAAACATGTATTACCAGTCCCGTAAGTACATTCATTCCAATCTTCAGTGCCATAGTTATAGCAATCACAGTTAGATATGATATTAGTCTCTCTATGGCCAATCAATTCCTGCCAAGTAGGGTTTAGTCTTGTAAACCATGCTAGGCCGTCAGCGTAGGCATCAGCTACTTCATTAATACTTAATTCGTTGTTCAACCCGAAGTAATGGTAAGGCGGAATCCAAGACCACCACGGAGTGTTCGCTTCTGCCCAAAATTCAGCCTCTGTATCATAGAAATCTTCTGCTGATGCTACGGTATCTATACCATCTTGGTCGGAAGCATCTGCTCCATACAATGGATGTGAATTTGGTGGACTTATCAGGGCTCCTAAGAATCTTGGTGTCATAGATTCATCGTCATCGAGCTCTTCTCCCCAGAATACTGCATTGTTGTCTGTAGGCATATCAGGTATAGAGGCAGCGGCATTCGTTGTGAGTTCAGTTTCTACCCCTACCGTATTAAAAGAAGAAAATACTGGAAATCCAAAATCAACGGCTTGACTACAGCCAAGATCAACTACAGCCCCTCCAAGAAGAAAAATCAGTCCTGTCGGCCCAACAAACTTCAAATTTTGCAAACCTGCTAAAGCGGGTCCTTTTGCAAGATTTTGACACATGTCAGTAAGGGCATCTTGGACCATCTCTGGATTATCTACTAGATTATTAGCAGCAACTACTCCTTGGTGAGGCGTACCGAATGTGATGAGACCATTATAGAGTGGAAGTCCCGCAGGATTATCCACCGCGCCCATTGTCCGGCTTACTAATCCCCCCATACTGTGTCCTATAATAAAGTTATTTTCTGTATTGAGTTGATTTTCGACTACATCAATAATATCTGTCTTCAGATTTTGTGATGCTAAATTAAGAGAAGCTTGTGATGCGTTGTAATTAGGAAAGTAACTTCTTACTTGAAATCTACCTTCTGGCTGCACGGGGACACTGTTAATGTCGACTCCACCCACATCGTTGCCTGGTCTTGAGAGGGCAAATTCACTTCCCTGGTAGCCGTGTACCCACCAGACTTTTCTGTATATTTGATTTATACTACAGCCCGTGGGTGCTATGCCAACTGTGTAGTAACATTCATCGATGCCGTCAGGAACTCCATCACCATCACTGTCAAGATCGAGATAGTTGGGTATGCCGTCGCCATCTATATCTCCAGTGCCTTCTTGATCATCGCTAATCCCATCATCATCACTGTCTGTCTTTACAATATTAGGTGGTTCCGGATATACTTGTTGATCTGGTAATACGTTAATTATTATCTGATCCGTATAGCAATCAGGTGCTATTAATTGTGGATAATCAAGAGATCCGTTTTGTTGAGCAACAACAAAGTTATGAATACATAACGCGAGTAATATATATATTATCTTTTTCATGAAAAAATGTTTAACGAATTTAGAAGAGAAAATAGCATCGTCTTTTTCTATTTTTAAAATATAGAGCCCAGGCGCATAGTTTGATGTTTGGATTTGTATGTGTGGTGTTCCTGCCTTTATCCGTCTTTGGGAGATAACGCTTCCGTTCATATCCAAAACCAATAATTTGATGGGTTTATCTGATGCTGTAATATCCAGTATCAAGTAGTCCGTTACAGGATTAGGACTAATCATAAATCCACCTTTTTCAAATGAAAGAAGTGTTTTTTTACTATTTCTTTGTTGGGTCAAGTCATTTTCACTTAAACCAGCTTCATCACAATTTTGATAGTCTGTATAAGTACATGAAGTCACTTCTGTAAAACAATCTCCATTACTAAATATTAATGGTAGTTCATCTATCGTCTCGCTCAGTAAATGCTCATTGTAAATGTTGCTAAAATTATATTTGAATGTTGTAGTTTTCACAATCGATCCTTCTGATAATTGTTGGCTGATATGTATTTTGTTTATTTCGTCCCAAATCAATACATTAGTACTATTTGAGATGGTTAATACATTGGAAGTCAATGTTACAGTGTATCCGAAGTCTTGGAATGATTGTACTGTTTGAGATTCTGGTATCCTCCACACATAGCGATACAGAAATCCATAAGTTCCACTCACTCCGTTATGATTATCATACTTTTGTTGTGCTTTGATGGTATAGGCTCTACTGTAATATCGTTCACCAGTGCGAGAATCAGTTATGTATTCACCATGAGTTACTTTTGGTATTGTGGCTCCGAGCCATCCACCTGTGTGGTAATTGCTATTTGCGTCAAAATACGACTTTACACCTTCTTTAGACTTGCGGATTAATCGTGCTTTATGATACCATTTTGGGTACATATTATTGTGCGATACTGTTTGGACATCGTGTATAGCATTGCCCTGAGAGTCGAAATAATGCCGATGCCCCTTTGTATACTCTTTAGTTTTAAATCTCAATTTATCTTGAATTGATAATGTCATTGTATTCAATTCAATTCAGCTACCACATTGATAGATTGAATCATAGACTCGGTGTAACATAGATCTGTCACCATCGCAAGCTGACTAGCTGAACTTTGGCTCATCTGACTATATCCCGTTAAGCCTATGGTTAAGAGTAGAAAGAAAATAGGAAGTTTATTTTTTTTCATTATTTAATTGTTTTAGAATGATGATGAAAATGATTGATTAGGTAATTGAAATATTGTTCTCATGGTCTAAAGTTTGCTGGGGAATTATCCATTTTTGCACATTATTTTTGATATTAATTTTGGGTTTGAAATCCAAACTTTGGTTTGTATAAAATAATTATAAGTAAAAAAGATCCTAAATTTTGACTACCCCACCGCAAGCGGATGGAGCATTCGCCAAAATTTTTCCAACCTAAAGGTCGGTATTCTGATCTTTTTTGTGACAAGGCGTTTTTATGCAAAAAAATCTTTTTATGACTCCGACGCAAGCATCGGAGTATTTAAGTATTCAAATAACGGCAATTACCTGTTCCTAATTTAGGAAATTATTATATTAGCATCCTAATTCAGGATAAATATGAAACAAGTAGCATTTTTCAGCCAGATCAGACAAAAACTTGCAATAGAGAAAACTTCAGCCTTCAAAACCAAAATATCTCAGATGCTTGGTATCACTGAAAGCGGAGCCTACAAAAAGATAAATGGAATAACTCAACTTACCTTATCAGAAATGAATCAGATCTGTGATTTGATAGGTATAGAGATGTCATTCATTGCAAATGACCAGAAGGATGCGGTGAATCATCCATTTGTATTCCATTGTGATGATCTTATTGTGTCACCACAGACTTATGAACAATGGGCTTCCAATATTCTCAATCACTCTTTGTTATTGGATAGGTTCAAACCTGATTATAAAGTGATATCTTTTCAAAGTGAGATTTCATATTTTCATCTTCTTCCATTTAAAAGTTTGCTCTTTTTTAAGCTATATGCATGGAATAGATCATCTTGGAAGATTCCGTCGCCAAAGAAATTTAGTTTAACGGAATTTAGGAAAAATTATGCTTTAAATTCATTGCTTGATAAAGCTTATGAACACTATGTTAGTTATAAAAGTATAGAGATATGGCATATTGACTTTATTGATGGTGTATTGTCCCAGTTGAAATATTATTATCAATTAAATATCTTCGAAAATAAGGATGATTTATTGTCAATAGTAAAAGAAATAAAGAAATTGGTTTTGCATTTAGAAGGAATTTCAAGAGAAGGAAAGAAAAAAATATTTGGTAAAAAAGAAAGTAATAGCCCTATAGATATATTTATAAATTATACGCACACGAGTTCTAGTGTGATGTACATTGAATCATCTCAGTTTCGAATGATTTACAACCTTTTTCTGCACCCAAACTATATTAGATCTCAAGATGAATATGTATGTGACTATACGGAACAATGGTTGAATAAAACCATTGGACAATCGGAACTAATAAGTGGTTCGGGAGAATTAATTAGAGAGAATTTCTTTCGAGATTTAACAGAAAAAATTGTTAATCTAGAGAACGAACTAAACATTAATTCACATAAATAATTACCTATATATGTAATATTGAGTATAGACTTTTTTTATTTAAAAATCATGGCTTCTGATTTAATCCGTCAGTATTAATATTTAGGTCATTAGGTTTACTTATACACATCTTATCATTACTATCTCTCTATCTAAAAAGAAGTATATTCGCAGCATGAAATTTACAGAACTTGGTCTCGATGACCAGATATTAGAGGCGATTGGGTACATGGGATTTGAAGATGCAACACCCATTCAGCAACAAGCGATACCAGCTATAATCAAAGGAAAAGACCTTATAGCTTGTGCACAAACAGGAACTGGGAAGACGGCAGCTTTCATTTTGCCAGTCCTTCATAGGATATATAGAGACAAGAAACCGGGAACAAAGGCTTTGGTCGTATGCCCTACTAGAGAGTTGGCATTACAGATAGAGAAGCAGATTCAGGGATTTTCTTACTTCCTTGGAATAAATAGTATTGCTGTTTACGGTGGTGGTGGTGGTGAAGACTTCGAGCAACAGAAAAAAGCGCTTAAAACAGGTGCTGACATCATCGTTGCTACACCTGGAAAATTACTTTCTCACTTGAATCTTGGCTATGTTAAGTTTGATACGGTAGAGTATTTCATCTTAGATGAGTCTGATCGTATGATGGATATGGGATTTAGAGACGATATCGACAAGATCGCCGCCCATCTTCCGAAAAAGCGACAAACACTCATGTTCAGTGCTACTATGCCTGCGAAAATTCGTGAGATGTCAAAAGAATTACTTACTGATCCTGAACAGATTAGTTTTGACATATCAAAGCCAGCCGAGGGCGTTTTACAAGCCGTTTATCTGGCTCATGATCCTCAGAAAATAGCACTCCTTACGAAATTGATAGCTGATAAGCCCGCTTATGAGAGTATCTTAATATTCACATCTACTAAGAAGAATGTGGGTACAATAGTACAAGGACTGCGAAGAAATAAATTTGCGGCAGAAGGAATATCTTCTGACTATGATCAAAAACAGAGAGAAGCTGTATTATCAAGTTTCAAACAAAAGAAAACGAGAATAATAGTTGCAACTGATGTATTGAGTAGAGGTATCGATATTAAGGATATCAACTTGGTCGTTAACTTTGATGTACCAAGAGGTGCTGAGGATTATGTACACAGAGTAGGCCGTACCGCAAGAGCGAAAACAACTGGTGTAGCTATTACTTTTGTGAATGAAAGAGACATGTACAATTTCCACCAGATCGAACAACTGATCAAAATGGAAATCATGAAACTCTCACCACCACCAGAATTAGGTAAAGGTCCAGTTTGGAGTGTGGGTAAAAAGCCTCAAGGCGGACGAGGTGGCGGCGGCAGTGGTAAAAAAAGATTTAGCAATAATAATAGAAAGCCTAATCATAAAGGCGGTGGCAAAAAAGGCAACTGGAATAAAAAAAAGAAAGATTAAACATGGCGAAGTATCGTACACTTACTCTGGATGAATTGCAATCCATGGAAAAAGAGTTCGTAGACTTTTTAGTACTCAATGGTATTCCTGGAGATGACTGGTTGAAAATAAAAAACAACGACCCTGGGAAGGCAGATAATATTTGTGAAGCATTCTCGGATGTTGTATTCACCAAGATCTTAAAAAACTGCCGGTATATTGAACGACATGCTTCGAAACAGATTGTTTCTATATTTTGTGATGAGAGCAAGATGTTTTTGATGGGCTTAGACGCTCCTGAAGACTTAGATATTGACTTTACTGATAAGATTGTACTAGAGAGATTAAAAACTATACCTCCTAATGGACTACAGACCGTAAAGTCAGAAAAAGAATACTCAAAAGAAAGAGAAGTAGAATTGTGGGAAATGCTCAATAAGGGCTTTTTCATTTCTGATCAGAAGCTATATATGGCACTGTTTTCATAATTGTGACATTGTACATACACTTCAAAGTACGTTAAGCCTCAACAATCTAATATAAAACTGGTTATTTACATATGCTTAAAGGATTCGTTCACCATACTATACTTATATCTGTAGTCATTATGTCAATGATGTTCATCTATAGTTCGATGACGGTTTTCTTGATGCCGGGTTGGTCCGATCAGTTTGCTGTTTGGGGCTATTCTCAGCTATTCTTATATTTTATTGGATCAGTTGAGCTTATTATTGCTGTTGCCGTGTTTGCAAGACCTACAAGGACCTATGGGCTTTTTGGATTGATTGTCATCATGATAGGTGCTTTGTATACTCATCTCACAAACGATCAGCCAGATGAAATCTATGCTGCTATATTCATGCTATTCTTAGCGATTAGTACATTGACATTGATCTGGTTTGAGAGTAAGATCGTTAAAGGTGAGATTAACTGATTGAATTATATTTCTATATTTTGGGATAGCTTATCCAAATATTGTCTTCAAAGTAAGTTCCTAGATTATTTTCTATATCAATGTGTACAGGATTCAATGCTCCTTCTACAATATAAGACCCTGACTTTTCTACTTTCCCATTCAATAGTCTTTCCCAAAAATTGATATCTCCATCAATGTGCATTGCTTTTGAGCATACATTTATAATCTCAGCACCACCTTTTAGATGTGTTCTAATCCAAGGATCATAGATTTTTTCACCATCTTTCAAAATAATATATTCTTCCATTTCCATATTAGGATATCTACTCTTAAATGTTGGTCTTATCGGAATTATAAAATGCTCGAATCCTATTTCTTTTACAATTTGCTTTGCTTCGGAGATTAGCGTTTTACTGTATCCTTTTCCGAGATTTTCTTTTGTCACAATAATCTGAAGGGCCCCTAGCGTATTTGATTTTGTTCCTTTTTCATAGTCAATCACACCTTTTTCTAGCATCCAATCCCAGCCTTCCTTTGGCAACTCTTTCATTGGCGAATCCCAATGTAAAGGAATAGCATTCATGAAACCCAAAATTTGATTATTCTCAATCAGAAAAATCTGATATTCTGGAAAATAGGACTCCACCCTATCCCAATACTTCGCTATCACTTTAGAGCTAAGGATAATGTCAGGAAATGCATTTTGTATAGCATCCTTATATTGTTTTATTAGCTCTTCACTAAGTTCTGATAGTACTAAGTAGTTTATCATTGTGAGTTATTATTAAATATTATCTAATACCAAACCTGATTTAAATTCACTGTTTTATTTTCTATAAGCCATATATACTCTTTTCGCATATAATTATTTCAACTGATATTTTCTACTTCGTAAGAAATAGGAGTCATAGCTCTGTCTTAAGCATATCTACCCTCGATGTTGCTAAGTAAGCCTCGCTATATCGATTTGCGTTTACGTTTGTTTTCTTTACAAGAAAGCCAATCTCTTAGGCGCGTTTTCCTACAAGAAAGCCAATCTCTTAGGCGCGTTTTCTTTACAAGAAAGCCACTCTCTTAGGCGCGTTTTCTTTACAAGATAGCCAATCTCTTAGGCGCGTTTTCTTTACAAGATAGCCAATCTCTTAGGCGCGTTTTCCTACAAGAAAGCCAATCTCTTATTTCAGAATCTACTTACTCATAGATCTAAAGCGACATTCCAAAACAAAATTGGTATAGAACAATTAATTTTTATTTTTCACATTTTGAAGGTAAAAAATGCTCAATAATAAATTAAAAAGGCTGTCCCCCACAACAGAGACAGCCTTAAACGAATCTAATAATATCCTAAAAGCTTATTTCAGCTTTATCATCTTGTATTGCGCACTTTGGGTATTAGTGCTTATTTCGTAGAAGTATACTCCCGCGCCATTTACTTTTTCATTGTCTAGTTGGATCGTATTCTTTCCTGCCCTCAATAATTCAGTACTATTGTATACCAATCTACCCGTTATATCAAACACCTTCATAGTCACCTTGCTTGCAACTGTCATAGTCACATCTACTTGTGTAAATATTGACCAAGGGTTTGGGCTATTCTGAGCTACAGAGAATGAAACTATCTCTGTTTCATTACCTCTCATCTCAATATTCAACTCTACGACTTCTAAATTATCATTCATATATAATTCTGAAGCCAATCCTTTATCTGAAGGATTAACAGCTGAAAGATCACATGTCACGCAATCAAAATCGATTGAGAACAACTCATCACCTTCTTCGAAAGATTTCGATGTAGAATTAGCAATTGAAATATTGTACACTCCAGGAGCTACCATATGGTACCCGATACTAGCTTCGTTGAATACATCTGATTCAATAGTGTTAATCACATTATTACCTGTTAATAAAGTGAATTGTAACCCTGCTACATCTAAAGCTTCTTCTGTTTCTATACTCACACCGTCATTAATGAACTTGGACTCTAAAGTTATACTCTTATCAGATCTAGTACTAGTACTTCCTGATATAAAGTTAACTGACGCATTTCCATTGATATCTCCAATTTTTACACCTAAGAAATCTATGTACATATTGTTAGATAGTGCCAGTATATCATAGTTTTCAGGTATTGGAGAAAACCATGGATCTGTTGGATCTTCGAAAACATGCGCTGCATCTATCGTTCTCCAGCTTAAGTTATTAGAGAACTCTGTATCAATACCTAAGATTACTTTCCTCAATGCTAACAAATCAGAACCATTAATCTTTTCATTGTTATTGATATCTGCAGCTATGTATTTATATGGCGTATCAAATTCTGACAGGCCTAATACATGTCTCTGAATCATGATCAAATCAAGTGTTGTCACACCGTTTGTCACATCATCATTTTTATATGTACCTATAGTATAGTTTCCACCTACTGGCATCATAGGGAATGCATACTCACCATCTTCCCCACTCAATACCGCATCCGTATTACTACCATGTAACGTCATTCTATAATTAGGAATCCCTTCACCACCTATTGTAGTTACATCTCCTTGGATTTCGAAAATGGTAGTAGTGCAAGCCATAGATGTATCTTGAACTTCAATCTCCCCTTTACAAAAATTGATAACGGCCGTAGTATCTAGAGGCACTAAGTCAAAAGGCACGGTATCTCCACCTATAATCTCCCAAACAAAAATATCAACAGCTTTAAATAGTCCAACATCATCACAATCAAATGTCATTATTGTATTAGAAAGGTCTATACTGTCATAAGAGGTATAGATTTCAATTTCATTGTCACAATTTCCAACAACATTAACATTAACATCGGATGGAACATCAATCATCATTGTAACTGAATCAATATATACAATCACTTTTACACAAAGAACATCTGCTTCGAGGGTATCGATTACCATAAGGTCAAATGAGTCAATAGCCATATTATCACATCCATCAGTTGCAGTTACTGTAACTGTATAACTACCCAGATCTAATGTATCAATTGTATTTATGTCCATCTCTGCACTTCCTTCATATGCATATGTAAGATTTATATCATCTACTGCAGAACAGTTATCCATCGCAGAGAAATATCCACTAAGGTCAATCAATGCCATACAATTAGATGGATTTGTCACTACTGTAGTATCAGCTATTGCTGCAAACGTTGGACTCTCAGTATCATTTACTATAATCTGCTGTAAGAATGTAAATGTCATATCTTGGCAAATAGCCTCAATAGTATACGTTCTATTAATCGTATCAGGACATCCTTCACTAATAGATACATCATCGAATGTAGCTATAAATTGACCACAATCAACCAATGGTATCAAGTCCGCTTCCGTAATCTGCGGCACATCAGGAGAGCCTTCTCCCGTACAGCCGGTTGTTTCAACCATAGCTGGTATGATTCCGTCCACATCTGCTTGTGTTAGCGGATCAGCTGGACCGTTGATTGTTATCACCTGAACACAAGTATCTGATTTTGAACTTAGTGGATCTTCAACTATAATCGTTCTAATCACTGTACCATGAGTACATTCATTAAGACCCGTAGAATCTACTGTCATTGAGATAATCAATTGTGCTTCACAATTATCCATAACCTCATCGTTAGTAGGCACCGTTTCTAAGTAAGCTGCCACACTATTAAAGTTAGCTTCAAATTCTGCACATGCAATCTCTGCATTAGAACAAATCAAGTTAGGTCCAATTGTATCTATTATAAAAATTGAATCCATTCCGCAAACAGTACCATTAACTGAGATAGTTACTTCAAAAGGGTTCAAGGGTACATCATTACAAGATGCAAATGTTTGTGAGAGTGTAATATTTTGTATTCCATCACATAGTCCACCGGTAACATCTACTATTAAATCAGGATCTAAAATGAATTGTCCGTCGATATCAAGATATGCTGTATCAATATTGAAAGAACAAGTAAGGTTATCATCTACTATCACATTAAATACTACAGGACAAGCTGAAGTATTTCCAGCGGCATCAGATAAATTCGCTATAACTGTAAATTCTCCTCCATTTTCACATGCAATAGTTTCTGGCTCGAATGTTACAGTTGTCACTTCACAATTATCTGTGAATGGTGCTGTCAGCAGAGCTTCAGTGATAGTTATAACTTCACCAACTTGAATATTTATGTCAATTATTCCTTGGTCAACACAAGTAGGGTTTACATCATCCACAACAGTTATTGTATGCGAACATGTTGACGTATTATCATTTGCATCCGTTACAGTCCAATTGATAGTATATGGTCCACCTACTGGGAATACCGCACCATCTAAAGATCCAGCATTGTTATAGTCATTTGTCATAGTAGTTGGAGTACAAGGCTCTGTCACACTCGGATCAAATCCAGTCCCAGTCACTGTAAATTGACAATCATTCGTACCATCCGCTGAATCATCAAGAGTTTGATTTGTAACACAAGTAATCACTGGTGGAAAAGTATCTAATACTAACAGATTATCCATTCCACACTCTTCTCCATTCGCTGATATTGTTATTACAATCGAATTACCCGCATCAGAACAATCGAATGTTGAGATATCAATCGATGGCACATATGTGATTCCACATCCACCTCCTATTATATCTACAACATCATCGGCAATTATTACTGCCTGTCCATTTATATCTAAGTAAACAGTATCTATATTAAGAGCACACGTTATGTTTACATCCGCAATTACATTAAACTGGATAGGACAATCAACAGAATTATTATTAACATCTGTTACTGTGGCTACTACAGTAACTATTCCTTCAGGATCACAATCCAAAGTAGGAGGATTAAATGATACTGTGACAGGCCCACATTCATCTGTATATTGAATATTCAAGTCATCAGCAGTTAAAGTAACTGATTCGTTACCACCAATAATAATATTGATCGCTCCTCCTTGATCGACACAAGTTGGTGCCGTAGAATCAAGAACAGTAACTCTTAAGTCACATGTAGAAGTATTTCCCGCAGCATCCTCTACTGTCCAGATGATATCATAAACACCTAGTGGGAATATCGCTCCATTTAGAGTAGTATTAGAAATAGAGTTTGTTGGATCATAATCATGTGTGATTGAAACTCCTAATGATTCACAATTCTCAATTATAGCAATAGGATCAAGACCGTTGTCCATTTGCACATGATTACAATTCGCATTATCTCCAGCATTTACTGTAAAATCTGGTGCACAAGTAATAGATGGATCGATGTCATCAACTACTGTTATAATAATTTCACATGTAGAGGTTGCACCTGAATCATCAGTTGCCGTGAATACTACAGCTGTAGAACCAACTTGGAATACTGCTCCGTCTAATGTAGTATTATCTGGCGCATTAGCATAATCATGGGTCAGTGAAACCACTGTACCACACTCATCAACGACAGTAGGATCTAGTCCATTACCCACGACAGTATGTTCGCATTCTGATGCTGAATTTTCAGAATCATTAAATGTCGTATTATCCACACATGTCATATCTGGGCCTTCATTATCATTAACCGTAACTACTACTTCACAAGTTGCAGTATTACTACTACCGTCTGTCACTGTAAATGTTACTGTCGTCTCTCCTAGTGGGAATGTAGCTCCATCCAGTGTTATATTACTTGGAGCAGTTGCATAGTCATGTTCGATTGTTACATCTACACAATTATCAGCAAATGTAGGATCTAATCCCGTTCCAGTGTTTGTATAAGTACAACCAGCTAATATTGAAGAATTAACTGTAAGATTGTTACCACAAGTTATAGTAGGATCGATTTCATCTTTTACAAGAATAGTAAGTTGACAGGTCTCAAACATTAATCCGTTGGTGATGGTCCATGTGACTACAGTAGTACCTAATGGGAATATAGCACCGAATAATGTACTATTACTCAATGATTGAGCATAGTCGTGTGTTATTGTCAATGCCCCACATTCAGCTATTACTTGAGTTAAATCGAATGTATTATTAAATACAGTGTATGAGCAATCTTCAATGAGGGTAACCATTGTATCTTGAAGGAAGGTTACACAGTCCTTTATGTCCATACATATATCAGTATCATTGTTATCTTGTACCTCTACTATACTAATACAAGAAGAAATATTACCATTAACATCAATTGCAAATATTTCTACATTTACGATACCAATATCATTACAATCAAAACATAATTCCTTCACTATAGATGTATCTGAAAAGCTCAATTCGAAATCTACATCACACATGTGGAAAGTAAGAGAAGCTACCGCTAGTGAATCTACATAGATACATGCAGCTTCAGTATCAGGACCAGGAATACCGTCTGTATCCCACGGCTCAAGGCCGATTGCTACATTTTTACATCCAATATTTGGAGGTACATTATTTGTGATATTAATAGGGAATGACGTAGTAGTCATTACGTTACACGGATTCATAAACGTCACAACTGCAGTATGATTACCCATTGGCAACATCTGAGCGAATGTCGTACTTGCTCCTACTCCACCAATTGACAATTCATATTCATTAGTAGTATTGAAATCAGAATTAAAATCTATCTGAATCAATGACTGCAAATTATTATCTACACAATCTCCAGAAGTAGCTGTGAATGTCACCATAGCACTATCACATGAAGTCGCAATGATTGGATCATCTAACCCAGTGACCATGATTTCTTCAGGAGCTAAAGTATTGATTACGCTAATCGTTTGCACTTCTGATCTTTCAAATGGTGCTCCGTTTATATCAAGTTGACACCAATCAATTACTGTCCAAGTTCTTACGATCTTGAAACAAACACTATTAGGATCATCAAGTAAAGAGTAAAATTCATCATGCGGGCTTGCACTTACCATTTGACATGGTGGCGCTGCAGTATACTGAGGCACATTATATCCATCTGGAAGGTTGGCGGGGTCTGTAATACCAGCTACATCACATGTATTAATAGTAAGTACTGTATCTTTTGGGAAAACAATTGAATTAAAATCAAAAGGATTATTATTTACAACTGTTATCGTCTGCGAAGTACTTGCAGTACCATCACTATCTGTTGCAGTGAATGTTCTTGTTATTGTACCAAGTCCACACGAATTTAAGTCAACATCTACCATAGTCACAGTGTCAACGTTACATGCATCTGTGAAACTAAAATCTCCATATTGAGAAAGCGGTAAATAATCAGCTCCACAATCTATGTCTATATTCCCAGGACCACTTACTTCAGGAGCATGCTTATCTTGTACGATCACATTTGCCATACAAGTATTCATAAGACCACCGTTATCTGTAACCTTAAGTTCTACAACAACTGGTGTACCTAAATCTGCACAAGTGAATACAACTTTATCTCCGAATGGTCCGCCTTCGTCCATTCTTCTTATTTCAATAGATTTCACACCACACGCATCATAACTTCCATCATCTATATTGAGTGCATATGCATAACCAATACCATTAGAATTAAGTCCAACCACGGTGTTTTGATCACATATTGCTACAGGAGCTATATTATCAGTTACTGTTACCTGTATTGTACATGTAGTTGACAATCCAGCACCATCGATTGCTGTATAAACTACATCGTAAGGAGTTTCAGAATAAGGAAAAGTTACTACTCTAGATTCTCCTTCTTTTATCAAAGCGCCAAATGGAGGTTTGATAGTATAAGTCAATCCATCAGGAGAACAAGAATCAGAAATCTGTGGTTCTGGTAATGTTACTGTACCAGAACAATTACCAGTCACTGCTGATACATTGATATTATTAGGACAAGTAATCACAGGTGGCTCCGTATCTCTGATTTCTATCAATTGATCCACTACCTTAGTAATCGTACCATTACAATCCCATCTCCATGCTGTCCATGTTCTAGTAATCTTTATTACACCGTTTATAGTTCTCTTATCATCTTCGAATGTAAGTGCCGTGTTGCATAATATACCAAAGTCAGGATATACATACTCATTATTGTAAATAGGTACTCCTGTAATTGCCAAATCAGCAACTCCATCCATATCTAGATCGTATGCATCACAATTAAGTGCTGTATTATTCATCATTAAGAAAGTATCCGGGAATATGATATCATCCAAATTTACTTTCTCTACGAACATTCTCATTTTACATACATTCGACTTATTACCTTGAGCATCTGTTGCTTGATATTCTCTGTCAATAACAGCACTGAATTCATCCGCTCCTGGGTCATCACAACTTAATGTAGTAAGTGAATCTTTAAGTAATATTACACTTGTAATTGTACCACAGTTGTCTTCAGCAAAAGGCCCTTGGTATTCATCAATTTTATTACAAGAAATCGTAACATCTTGACAAACGATTGTTGGATTCAATTTGTCTTCAACTAAAATAGTACTCCAACAAGAATTTCCACTACAAGCATCAATAATCTTAGCCGTAACAGTTGTTCCTATATGTGCTGCAGTTAGGGTAGCATTTGGGATGACCTCTCCTGATTGTGTTGTTAACATCACATTATAAGCTTGCCCTGTATCGATAGGACTAGTAAGTATTAGACTTGGTGTAACTGGTATTGCGCAATCACCATCAAGAGATAAGTTTATATTTCCTAAGCAAGACATCGCTCCTGAGCTAGTACCGATTCCTACTGTATAACTACCTGGTGCATAACATTCGTCATCTGGGACAACATTAAGTTGGTAATTTGCATTTGTAGCTGCATTATTCCAATCAATAGACACGCAACTAAAACTTGAATTTGAGCTCAAATCTGTTATTACTATACCAGCACTAAGGTCTGAAGTCCATTCATACATGGTAATATTTGGATCAGGATTAATTACACAATATTCCTCAATTCCTCCATTACACAAGGCAAGGTCTCCAGTTATATAGATGTCAGAATAAGACTCGGCTAATACATTAAAAGTCTCTACCTCATCATCATCACTTCTCAATACAAGCTGAGCTGCATCTCCATCTTGCCTAATCAATGTAATTGTATACATACTCATACCATTATCAGGTACGATCTCCATTTCTGTAAGCAGAATGTCATCACCAGTTGGTTGTATAATCAAAGGTCCATCTTCTGGGTCTGGACTATCTTCGCTATAGTAGTTATTCTGACCTGCAACATACCATCCATCTCCTGATGGTCCAGTTACTTTAAATACATCTTCGTATTGTCCATTTTCCGAATTTGTAGCATTAGCCAGGCACTCAGTACTTTCGATAGCTGAGCTGATTATTACGATCATTGCAGGATCATGATCATCTTCATCTATATCTCTTTCAAAATCAACGGTATTATCAGTATCTGAATCTGGAATTCCACCATTATCGTTACCATTCAACTCATCTGGTGTAGAATCAATATCTTTTGATCCAATAGCAGTATTATTTACATCTTTTACATCTACGATTTCAGCATAATTAACAATAGCACGTGGAGTGACATTATCATTTATTTTTACTTTGATTGTAGTTTTCACTCTGTTTCCTTTAGTCAATGGATACTCTAAAACAAGCGTTCTATTAGCTATTCCATTTCCATTATCTGTCCAGTTATCATCTACTAGTGTAAGATATTCTGGAAGATAATCAACAATATCAATCTTATAAACTGGCAATGAACCTTGATTTATTACTTCAATATCAAAAATCACTTCTTCACCAGCTTTCACTTTTGAATGCTGAGCTGTCTTCATCAAAGCTAGATCTAAATATTGTGTTTTAATCACAACAGGATCATGATCATCTTCATCATTTACTCCATGATCATCAATCATGTTATCAGATGATGTGTATATTTCACCACCATTATCATTATTATTCAAATTGTCAGGTGTACTATCAAAATCAAATGATCCTGGGTGATCAACTGGACTAGATTCCATAATTTCAATATAGTCTACGATTTCGTCTAATGTATTGATCTCATCTACATTAAAATAAATACAGTAGTCTCTTGATTCACCTGCAGCAAGTATATTATCTTCATTTAAGATTACATAATCTCCTTCTTCATCCCAATCAGGATTTAAGCCTTGATTAAACTTCAGTTCTTTTGGAAAATAGTTAGCCAATTTGATAAAATCAGCATCTGTATTTCCTTGGTTGTATAGTTCTATGTCGAACTTAACTATATCACTTCCGTAGTAGTATTTATTATCAGCCAGTTTGATCCTTATAGCAAGGTCAAAAATAGCTGGTGTTGCAGGGTCATGATCGTCTTCATCAATATCTCCTGAGTCATTAATTTGATTATCGGTGCTTGTGAATGGCTCTCCTCCGTTGTCGTTCATTTCAATAGTATCTGGTGTACTATCTACATCGTGGGCTTTTTCTCCTGCGAGATTTAAAGCTTCACTAATTTCGGCAACATTGGTATAGTTAGCAGCTTGGGAACTGTTCACTAAAAGCCTAAGTGTTCTTGAGACGTTGGTTCCTGGGAGGATTTTTTGAGTGATTTTTGTTATCAATGTATTGCCATCGATATCCCATCCAGGATTATCATCTTGATCAAATGTGTATCCATTTGGCAAGTAATCAGTAATTGTAACCGATGAAGCTGATACTCCACCTTGGTTATATACTGTCATCATAAAAATCAATTCTTGACCTACAATAGCATATTTATTACCTATGATTTCCTTCTTTAATGCTAAATCAAAGCCAGAAGGAGCACCAAGAGCAATATCAAAACTATGATTTGTTTCAGTTGTATTTACTTCAATGAATGAAGACGTTAAACAAGATGCTTCATCATAATGTGCATCACAATCGATCATATCATCTTCATTACTGCCTGCATCAGCTGTACAGATCGTGTATTCATTATTTGCGAAAGTATAGAGTCCAGTCTTCTCATCATAAATAGAATTATCTAATTCTACATAATAAGTAGTATTAGGATATACACCGTCTAAAGTTCCATTTTGATCACTATCTACATTGCTACTATTAAATGCATATACTCCTTCATCGTTAGTTGTAGTCGCTCCTACTAAGTTGCATTCACTATCATATAGATTAAGAGTGATACCTCCAATACCATTTTCATTGGCATCTTGAAGTCCGTTTCTATTATCATCATTCCATACATAGTTCCCTATTTCTATTGTCTGAACAGAACACTTGGCAATGATGTCTCCGAAACCTGTAGCCTTTCCAAATACTGGATAAATAGCATGAGAATATAATTCTATTGCCCCAGTCTTTGCTCCATCTTCAGTACTGTATCTATGTAGCCCACCTGAATATGAATCCATAAGAGGATCATATACCGCAGCTATAACTTCCGACGACCCTGGTAAAACAAATACAGAACCTAAAGCTGTTTCATTATGATATGTTGGATTTGAAGGCCAATTATCAAATCCAAAGAACTCTCCTCCACCTGGACCATCTCCATTATCTATACCTTTACCATCTCTGCCAGCAATTACTCCATTATTCTCTAATTCCCATTCCTGAGTATCTAGATTAAATGCTACCATTAATATATCTGGAAATTGTTGGTCTAATCTATTGGTAGATGCCTTACAATATCTGTGGCCAATTCTATCAGAAAATGAGATGATCATTTCTCCTCTAGCGTTAAAATCTATATCCGTAAACCAATGACTAACTTCAAGACTCGCTGGTTTTTCATCTTGCCAGATTCCTTTAAGGTAATTGGTTCTGAAAATTTCACTTATTTTTCCTGTTTCTGGGTTTAGAGTCATAACAACAGCAAGACTTTTAGTTTTATCTTCAGATACAGAACCGGTTACAGTTCCACCTACATAGAGTAAATCTTCGTGCCATTCTAAAGCAAATATTTTATACTCTTCATCTGCATCTATTCCTATTGGTCTAGGCATTCCGAATACTTTAGTGGCTTCTGCACTAGGGTCGCCTATTTTGATAGCTACTACTAAGTTTTCATCTAATACCGGTGTATATAGTGTCCTAGAATCCGCTGAAATCAC
Source organism: Halioglobus sp. (assembly GCA_047628935.1). Lineage (GTDB taxonomy): Bacteria > Bacteroidota > Bacteroidia > Chitinophagales > Saprospiraceae > CAJXUU01. The sequence goes on from JBLHWH010000101.1 coordinate 19,149, forward strand.
AAGATTACCCAATCCTACTCTACCTACTTGATTACCGTATGTGCAATTGTGCACATCTTCCGTAACCGTAAGCCCAGCAAGGCTTTGAGGAATAATATCATTTACATCTACGAATCGAGTTGTCTTCTTTTCTCCTTCTAGTTCTGTCTTTAGTATAGCATAAGGCCCATATTTAAGACCTGCATATTGTTTTACAAAAGCTGTACTATATAGGTTTTGATTGATTACATCCTGCGCTAAGCCCCATATTGACCCTGTCTCACTAGCAGTAGTAAGTGCAGATACCGATGAAGCAGCTTGAAATTGATGCTCTGTCGATATGATAGTAGCAAAATCAGGATGTTCTGAAATCTCTCCTTGCACAAAACAAGTCAAAAGTAGATCTGGGTTTGAACCACAAGAAGAAATCTCTCGCGTCAGTCCATAATCAACCGCGCAAGCAGGAGCATTTATGAATTGTACAGATGATCTATTGTCCTCACCTTGGAAACTTGTATAGTAACCATTGCTACTTTGAAATTCAAGTCGATACGCAGTATCATTTGAAAGGTTAGGAATAGAATAGTTTCCATCAGTATCTGAGATAACAGACTCTACAGAATTTCCATCAGCATCATATGCGGTGACGAGTACATTACCCAATCCAGCGTCAGTACTTCTAAAAGTACCATCATTGGCTGCGTCTTCAAATACTGTCCCACTTATAGTGTTGGATTCCGGAGTGCACTGACTCCAAGATTGTACATTGGTTGCCATAACCATCATCCATATAAATATGGTGGCGCGGCTGAACGTAAAGGTTGCACGATTTTGTGCGAATGTTAGTTTTCTCATTTTGACCCTAGTTAAACTTAACAAATATTAATTAGATTAATTTTCGTTCTACTTATCAGTCTAGGTTGGTATTCTTATCATTAAAGAGGTAAGACTCTCATTTGCAATATGTTATTATTTCTTAGAGCTCTCATACTCCGATAATTACACATTACATATTATGCAAATATATAAATTGTTTGTTAAGTAGGTAGTACATATTACGTTTTATTTTAATTTGTTTTGCAATTTTGACCTCAACCCCTTATTTTCATTGACTAATAGCCCTTTCAGAAAAAAACTTTAACATATGTTGATTTTTCTCTTAAAGAATTCGGTAATCCTAGAGATATTGAGGATTGGAAAGATCGTCTCGCAAAGGCGCAAAGGACGCAAAGGAAAGGAGATTAGAGAGATTGGAAAGATTGGAGGGTTGGAGGGTTGGAGGGTTGGAGGGTTGGAGGGTTGACCGATAAAGATGCCCAGCAAGAGGTCCTGAGGAATTTGCCACAATCGGTCATTGACAATAATGGATTAATAGTAGTGGATGTATTCGTGACAAAAGCTTACATCCTATTGCTTATGACCTTAAACCAAAAATGTGATTCTAAAGATTTTCAACTTCACGGATAACTGGAGTAATAATCTAAAAAAGACGTAATTGTACATTCTTTATAGAGAATTCATGAAAGTTGAGTGCATCTTTAGCATAAGCTTTATTTAATTGACTGATTTGTGCAATGTCATAAAATTGATCGCCTCCTAATCCTGTAGATAGTTCTTCTAATACAATAGGGCGAAATTCTTCGTTGCTTGCAAATATCCGCGGATCATGATCTTTGAGGTACATACTAAATACTGCCGTAACAGACAAAATAGAAATCATAATAGCGGCTACCGAGATATTCCGGTAGTTGATCATTCTCACTTTAGCACTTTTTGACTTTAGTTTAATATCCAACTTTCCCCAAGCTTCACTTCTTGGCTGGATAGTATGGTTCTCGGCTACTTCTCTAATTTTATCGAAATCTTTATCACTCATGATTTTTGATTTTCTATTTATCTATTTCTATTATACAAATTGGTCAAGCCTATGTTAGCCCTAAAGTGCTGTTTTTTTTTCAACAACTCTCTCATCTTCTTTTTCGCTAGTATTAATTGAGATTTTGAGGTATTGATACTTATATTTAATACTTCCGCTATTTCTCTGTGTTTGTATCCTTCTATCACATACATATTGAAAATAGTACGATACCCTGGAGGAAGATCACTCAGGATAGCTACCAATTCTTCGTATGCTATATCATCTATTACAGAAGAGTTATCTGGTTTGTCTATATCGTTCAACTCTACTGTCATACGTAGGTTATTATGCTTACGGATTTGCATCAATGCTTCATTAACCAAGATCCGCTTCATCCATCCTTCAAAACTCCCCTCCCCTTTAAATTTATTGATATTATCAAAGATCTTGAAGAATCCCATCACCATCACATCTTCTGCCGCTTCGAAATTCTTCATGTATCTCATCGCTATACTCATAAAAAGCGGTGCATACATATCATAAAGCCTTTTCTGCGCCTTAGCGTCGCCTTTTCTGCATGATTCCACGATATGTATGAGATGTTCTTTCAAAGTGGTAGTGTTTGCTTTTCAAAATACTAGATGAAAGATAAGGCTTTTTTGGTGCACGTGTTGAGGTAAAATGTTGAATTATAAATTGTAGAATCTCAGAATCGCTTTAATACTATACTTTGTTAATCACATTAGAGACTTTAACCTTCTTGTATGTAATCAACTATGAAGGCTCAACATAAAAAAAGGGAAATATTCAATTAAGAATATCCCCCTTGTATTATTTAGAAGCTATGATTTAGCAATCCAAACCATCAATTAATGCATTAACTGCATCAGTATCAGCTTGTGTACTACCATCACAATCAGAATAATCTAAAAGTTCTTCTAGAGCTGATTTGTAATCTTTACAGTTATCTTCTGAAGCATCCGCAGCATATGCTGTTTCCGCTGTAGAAACTTCTATTCCAGTAGCAGTTTGTGCCGCTGTATCATCACAATCAACACTTCCACAACTTGATAACCCAATAACTACGAATGCACTAAGTGCAAAAAATAAATTTTTCATTCTTCTTTTTTTTAAATTTCCTAGGAAAATAGTGATAAAATAAGGACGCAAAGTTACAAAAAGTTGGCAGCCAAATAAGGTTTTCGAATAAGATATTATTGAACATTAACAATACCATAACACTAATTATAATATTAATCAAATGTAAAACTATTTCAATTCTATGTATGTCCTACATTCTTCTAACCACCACAACCTTCCCATCATAAACCTGCCTAGCCCCATCATACACCTTATACAAATACGCACCTGACGGAAGATTCTGCAAATCCAATATCGTACTCGCCCTTTCCAAAACCACAGATTTCACCTCCCTACCCGAAACATCATAAAACCGAACCATCCCATCCAACGCTATATAATTATGAAAATTAATCGTCAGATAATCTGACGTAGGATTAGGATAGATACTCACATCTACTTCTAGCTCTTTATCTATCGTAGATGTAGTCCCCAACATGATCGTCTTACAGCTTGTACTCGTATCATAGATATTACTCACTGTGAGGCAGACTTCATAAACGCCTTTCTCAGCATAAGTATGATTCGGCTCTAGCTCATCTGATGTATTGCCGTCTCCGAAGTCCCATAAGTAGTCTTCAGGAT
>JBLHWH010000102.1:0-22378 GCA_047628935.1 Halioglobus sp.
ACTTTGACTGTAGGTTACTTTTCCATTTTTTGAGGTCTTGTACGGACTTCCAGCATACAGTTCATTTTCAAATGTAAATATCCCTGTACCATCGATAGCAATGGTAAAGTATTTGCCCAGTAACCTAAGTTTATGTAAGACTCGCTTGTGTAGCAATATTTTGACAAGGTGCTGTAATAATTGCCTTAGTTGTTGTGGAGATATCTTTTCTAGGATGGCATTCACCGTATCCATGTGTGGTATAGGTAAACCTAAGAGTTGTTTGTAATTAGTTCTGAATTCTTTCCATTCCCTATTTTCATTTAAGCTGTTTCGTGTTGAGCAACCAGTCATATGACACATAACTGCGCCCATGATTAGTTCACTTAATTCGTAAGTACATGACTTCTTTCGCCTTGGATCTATTAGGATCTCTTCTATGTCTTGACTAAGATTAGGAAAATAATGAACTAAGACTCTACGGAACTCATAGGGTATCTGTTTGCTCGTTTCTAAATTCTTTGTCGCTGGCTTGGCTTTGTGTTTTCTTTTTTTTGATATTTGTAGTAATATTATTTGCTCTCTTTCAATGATTTATACATTCACTCTGAATCGCTGTTAAATGACATGTTGATTTGACAGTTAAATAATGAAATTGCCGAAAATATCCTATTGAATGCTTGATTAATCCTGACTACTACACCAGACTATGTTCATCTTTGTAATGATTATCTGCATAACCCTCAATCATTATTCGATTGGATGCTTTATTACAAAATAACATCATAAAATTAATACCAAAAACACCTTACTAAAATTATAAAAATCTAAACAATGAAAAACATCTTCAAACTTTTTATTTTAATATTAATGCAATGTTTTGTTGCTCAAAATATAAATGCTCAAGCTTCCTTAAGTATTCAGGGAATCCTGAAAAAATCAAATGGGGTTGCCGTTGATGATGGTCTATACACGATTACTTTTAGATTGTATGAACAAGAAACTGGTTCTGTCTCTAATGCTATCTGGTCAGAAACACAGAGTGATGTGGAGGTATTTAGTGGCATATATAGCGCTGTCCTCGGACAATCAAGTCCACTGAATGTACCATTTGATCAACTGTATTACCTTGGAGTTACGATTGGGTCCTCAGAGCTTACTCCCAGGATTTTATTGACCTCAGCACCTTATGCTCTTTCTCTCATAGGAGCGACCAATCAATTCCCAAGTAGTGGTAAAGTGATTGCAGATAGTATTGTAGTAAATGGTGGAATCACTGTCAGCGCTGGTGTTCCAGGGGTAAGTAATGGCAGTGGTTTTGGTTTTACTGGAGACAACGATAGCGGTTTGTTTTCTAGTGGAGATGGCAACGTATCCTTGTTTTCGAATAGTACAAAAGTATTAGACGTCGACCCAATAGGGGCTGCCGTTAATGGAAATTTATCAATATCAAATACTTTAAATACAGGGAATGTAAATCTAACCTCTAATGGTACAATAAATTACGGTGGCCTGAAAGATTGGAGATTGGTAGATATAGATGATTTTACATCTGGACCTGATGGATGGAATCAATATGATAAATTGCAAGGTGAGCATATTGGGTGGAATAATCCTTCAGGAGGAAGTGCACCTACTTCTGATTTCGCAGGGTTTGCTGGAAGGGTTCTTTTACCTACTAGTAACAATCATGTCTTAAAGAAAGCATTTAACATTAGTGGATCATTTACACAAATCAAGGTCAAATTTAGATATTATTACCTTGATAGTTGGGGCTGGGGCACTAGAGATGCAGCATTTGGGGCTTTTTGTCAAAATTCAAGTGGAACAAATATTAGAATTTCATGGCATAAGTTTGGGAATTCAGCAAATAACAACAACGGTAAATTTACAAGTCCATTTGTACAGCAAGCCAACTTTTATGGCACTGCAGGTTGGATAGACGAATTTGATACTGTTGAGATGACAGCTAAAGCCGATGGAAGTAGTTTCTGGGTTTATATTGGGTCAGCATTAGATGAAGACACAAATAATGAAACTTATGCAGTTGGAGCTGTAGAAGTATGGGTTAGATAATAGTTGTGTGAAACTTATTTTTTTACTAATTAAAAATTAATTAATCATGCAACAAAAATTCATCCTCTATATTTGTTTGCTATTTGTAGGATTATATATCCCAGCCTATGGTCAAAATACTGATTGTGGGCCTGATGCGGTAGTCGATACAAGTGGATTTACAGGAACAGCATTTTTCAATTATGGAAGTGGTGCTAGGGTTAAGAGTCAGAAATTTCTAACTTCAGTAGCTGTTGGCCAAACTTTTGTCGGGTTTATTGAAAACACTGAGTTTACTTCAAATGTCGGTTTTTACACAAGGTTCCTACTACCACCTTTTGAATTGAGTGTCGATGCTACTCAGGGAGATCTGTTGGATAGGATCCAATTGATCTGGGAGATTGATGCCTTAGGTCCCTCTCCCAATGAGGGGTTTAACATCTATCGTGATGGTATCTTTTTGGCAACAGTTGGTGCGGGAATTCGGAATTATAATGATTTCAATGTAATTGCTGGTACTCCTTATATATACAATGTAAGAGGTATCAATGCTTTTGGAGAAGGTGCAAATAGTAAAGCGCTGGGCTTTCAAGTGCCAAATGGAGTGATCACTGGCTGGGTAAAGAGCTTAAATGATAGTCCTGTTCCAGATGCTTTGGTAACCCTAATGCCAATGCAAGGTTTTTCTGTCAAATTTGATTCCTTGGATGGTGCTGTCTCTATTGCTGAGACATCGAATCCATTCTTTCCTGACAGCAATGAGGATTGGACTGTCTCCTTTTGGGTAAAAAATGATGCAACTTCTGCCAATGCCAAAATAATTGGATTTGGTGTTAACGGCCCTGAATTTAGATATATAGATGGAGGACTTGAGGTTGCAATAGAATCCAATGGATTAACATTATTGACCTCAACCTTCCCAGATTCTACTAAAAATGAGTGGCAACATATTGCACTAAGCTATGAAGGAAGTGGTGGAGTAGGACGATTGTATTTTAATGGTGAATTAAAAGATCAACAACCAATTTTGCCTGTGGTCTCATTAGATTCATTGATGCTCGGAAATTCTGAAAATTCTTCAGGCTGGGTTGGCAGAATTGATGAATTTAGAATGTATCATTCTCAATTGACTGAACTAGATTTTGGTGAAATTATGGAAGGTACAGCTTCTTCTAATACTCCAAATTTGACCCATTATTGGAAGATGGATGAAGAATTAGGCGTAAAATCATATGATATTCTAAACCGACAAAAATTATACTTCTGTGGTGCTCAATTTGACGAAGATCGACCTCCAGTGAGAACGGCAGGAAAAACAAATGAATTTGGATATTATAGAATAGAATCAGCAAGCTATGGCACTGGTACTACTTTTTTGGCTCAAGCTGATAAGTCCTTTTACCTTCATCGTTCCCTACAAATGAACAGTGATGAAATGGACTATGCTACACTGCCAGATTTTTCTTTGACCAATAAGGCAACCATTGAAATGTGGATCAATAATGCTAGTTCATCAGGCAACCAATGTTTGCTTTCAAAAAAATGGGATGCCAATGAATTTAGACTTTACATTCAACCTAATGGATTGGAGAATGATGTCATGATTGATTTCAATGGAAGTTCATTTAATTATGGAGACTTAGGCAATGGGTTCCAGCATTTGGCTATGACAGTTGATAGTCTTACAGGCAAAGTTGATCTATTTCATAATGGTGTTTTGGCTGGATCCAATATATACTCTGGGGTAACAGGCGATTGGTCTGATTCTACAAAAGAATGGCATATTGGAGCACGTTTTGATGAGCCAGGAACATCAGAATATTTTAATGGTTTGATCAGTGAAGTGGCTGTTTATGACTCAACATTAAATGTGAATGATATAATGAGTCATTATAATGAAGCACGAGATATGCAAGAAAGTGGGCTCCGAGTTTATTTCCCCTTAGATGAAGGCAATGGAATTAGACTGAATAATGTAGGGTCAGTATTACTTGAATTTGGAGAGATGGAAGGTGCTACTTGGTCAACCTTTGCGCCTAATCAGACAACTGAGCCTCACGAGTTTACACCTGGCACACGTCAGGTTACACTTAATCCGAGTGTAACGTCAGTAGATCAGGTTGACTTTACAGACAGATCTACGGTTCCTGTGAGTGGTTTTGTTCGATATAAGAATACAGACTGTTTTGCACAGAATGTTGAAATTTTAGTAAATGGTGCGTCTTTCAGTCCAAAGATATTCACAGATTCAACGGGGAGATTTGTCATAGATTTCGATCCAGGCAGCACTGCTACACTTGAACCTAAGTTTGAAGATCATCAATTTATACCAGCTACTTGGGATGTCACTAATATAAATAGCCCAATGGCAGGATTAATTTTCAATGACATCACTACAAGAAAAGTAAGTGGCCAAGTTGCTGGTGGTTTATGCAAAAAATCTATAATTAAGGCACCTCCTGGACAAGGTCAAGGAACTGTATGTGTAGTCAAAGTAAGGACCGTGGATGGATGTTTGGAGAGAATTATAACGATTGATAATCAAGATGGTTTTTTTGAATTTGATAATTTACCACCAGTAGAGGCAATGACTGTTGCTGTAGTTGAGCATTCAGATCCTGAAATAAAGACCGCTTTTCAAGACTTGGGCGGCTCGACTGTCGACCTCACACAAAAAGATACTTTGGTTGAGTTTATATATTTTGCTCCTCCCGAAGTTATTCTGGTGAGTGGTCTTGAACCCTTTTCGGACGATTGTGATTTGACAGTTTTGGATCAAGGTGATGCGCATCAGGTTGTGATTAGAATGAAAGAACAGTATGAACCTACGGACTCAGATGATGGAGTATGTTACATTGATACAGCAAATATTGAAATAATAAACGATCTAGGAAACGAAAGAATAGACACTACCTTAAGCAATGGTTCGGTGACATATGAATTTAAAGTTGGTACACCTAATCCATCCCCACCATTCCTAAAAACATTTCAAGTAATTGGTACATCCTTAAGCGATAGAGAGGCATCTCTTGTTCGACAAGGAGTGGTTACGGGGATCAGAAATAAGGCAAACACGTTTACGACCACCATGCCCATCATGCCAACGATCATTTTAAGAGATCCGCCAGGTGATGGAAGTAGTGCCTATATTGAAAAAAATCAGAAATTTTGTAAAACAATGTCTATGTCTTTTGAATCAGAAGGCGGTGGCAGTAATGGAACAGAAATACATTTAGGAGGAACCGTGACCCTTGTGCAAGCACCTTTAGGAGTTGGGTTAATAAGTCAAAGTAGTGCAATTTTTGATGCTGGTCTGGAAGGCCAATATAGCTTTAGTAAAGTGGATAATTCAAGTTTTCAGACTTGCCTTAGTTTTTCTGAAAAAATTTCAACCAGCTCTAATGATTTAGTTGTCGGTGCAAATTCTGATGTCTACATAGGTGATGCTACTAACATTATTTTTGGACTTGCAGACTTGGTTATATTTAACGATACTATTTGTGAACCGAGTACAAAAGTAGTAGTCAATGTTGAACCAGGAGATTTCAATACTTCTTATATCTATTCTGGTTTCCATATTGAGAATTCTGTGATATCGAATTTGGGATTACTAGCAGAAGCTGAACAAGATTCATCAAAAAGAGCAGATTATTTGACATCTGCTCAAAGGTGGCAAGAAATTTTGGACGCGAATAAGATGTTGAAAGACAGTTCCGAGATTATTAGAAATATATCTTTTGATGCAGGGATACAATATGAATATTCAGAGACTAGTGATACAACACGTACAACTTCTGTTACCAATAATTCGGCAGGAGGGCTAGAGTCTATAGCGCACTTTGGATATCAATTTAATGAATTGGGTTTTTCTGGTTCTATTAAAACATATTTTAAAACATCTAGTGGTACGACTTCTGAAACTGGAGAAGAGCTTGGTCTTACTTCTGGTTATGCTTTCTCAGATGATGACATAGGAGATGCATTTAGTGTTGATGTAGCTATGGACTCCATATTTAAGACGCCAGTTTTTCGCTTACGAGCAGGACAATCATCATGCCCTTGGGAAGAAGAAACAGCTAATAGAGAAGCACCAAATTTGCAATTATCTCCTGGTTCTCAATTTGTAGCTACAAATGTACCAGCAAATGAAGCTGCAGTTTTTCAGTTTCAGTTGGGCAATCTTAGTGCTACCAATGAAGATTGGACTTATGGAATAAGTTCTATTTCTTCTAGTAATCCAGAAGGTGCTGTAATCAAATTAAATGGAGCAGTGTTAAATAGTACTCAGAGATATATTGTACCATTTGGTTCTTCTCAAAAGGTTACTATGACCATTGAGAAAGGTCCAAATGAGTACGATTATGATAGTTTATTAATAGCTATGTATTCTGAATGTGAGTATGAAAGAAATTTGGCATTGGGTCTTCCATTAGATTCAGATTCTAAATTTTTCTCACCTATCTATATTGGAGCTCACTTTATTCGACCTTGTAGTGAAGTAGATATCAATGTACCTGAGCAGGATTGGGTATTGTTCCCAGATCCACTTACACCAGGTGCAGATGACATTAGAAGGATAACGGTCTCTGGGTATGATACGAGTGTCGTAGATTTCAAACTGGTAAGAACACAATACCGAAGATCAAACGGAGATGGAGCTTGGATCAATATTCCAGGATTATCAGATCGATATAATCCAAATTGGATAGGATACGACACATTTCCTGAGCCAAAACCTGAAGTGTTGCAGCCAGATTTTACCCAGTATTTTTGGGATACAGAAGGATTATCTGACGGCCCATATGAGATAAGATCAGTAGCGCTTTGTTCAGGCGATGCTACAGATATGCCAGGATATTCTCAAATAATTAAGGGACGGATAGATAGAGAACCACCATCATTAGTAGGTGTTCCTCAACCATCAGATGGAGTATTCAATGTGGGTGATGAAATCTCCTTTACCTTTAATCAAGATGTCAATTGCAATAAGTTGATACAGGCGGATATTCTTAATTCCAATAATGTAGGTTTATATGATGCAACTACTGGAAATCTTATTGATGCAACAATTTCTTGTGTAGATAATAAGATTGTAATCGACCCTAATTTCCAAAATGAATTTTTTGAGAATAAAATACTGAGAGCTGAATTACACGACATTCAGGACTTAACGGGTAATAATCTAATATTTGAAAAGTGGGAATTCTATGTAGATAGAAATGAATTGGCATGGCTCACAGACAGTATAGAACTGACGAAATATTCGGATGAGTCTAAGACCATTACTGCAAAGATTCATAATAGAGGAGGATATCCCGTGCCATATACCATGACCGATTTACCAAGTTGGGTGCATGTGTCACCAAATTCTGGAACTTTAGTTGCCAATGAAATTGAAGAAATCAGTTTTACAGTTGATGAAAATGTACCACTGGGATATTTATCCGATTCCATAGTCATGCATACTGAAACAGGACAAAATCCTTTCTTTATGGGTGGCGATGAAGTCTTGAATATGGCAGCCAGAGTCATCTGCAGACCAGATGAGTGGATTCTTAATCCTGATAACTTTAATGCTTCAGAGTACAGTTTCTCCATGAATTTCAATTTGAGTCTCAATATTGAAGGAGTATTTACAACAGATGTAGAAGATATAGTAGGTGCTTATGTAGATGGAGAATTACGCGGTGTATCTAAAGTCCAATATAACCCACAGTTAGATAGTTATTTGGCATTTATTACAGTGTATAGCGATCAGGCTTCTGGAGAATTAATTGAATTCCAAATTTGGGATGCATCAGAATGCAAGTTATTTGCACCTATTTCTGAAACATTTACTTTTTCTGCAAATGACATAGTGGGAACTGCTTTGAACCCTACAATATTAAATACAACTGGCAAGGTGTTGCGAAAGATATTTATTCATCCAGGATGGAATTGGATTTCGATGAATCTTGATCCAGTAGATCCGCTTATTAATAGTTCATTAATTAGTTTATCAAATCCTGAAGGTGCATTGATGAAAGGTCAAACGAAATTCAGTGCTTATTCAAATGACTTAGATAAGTGGATTGGGTCTTTAGATTCAATTTCTCCTCTAGATCTTTATCAGTACAATTCAAAGTTTTATGATTCGATTTCAATGGTAGGTACTTTGCTTGATCCAAGTACAGTTATTTCTGTTAGTTCTGGCTGGAACTGGATAGGCTATATTCCTAATGAGAAGCTTTCTATAGCGGATGCACTCTCTTCTTTGACTCCAACAGAAGGAGACCTGATTAAGAGTCAAGTAAGTTTTGCCCAGTATGTAGATAATATTGGATGGATTGGAAACCTAGATTTCTTAAATGCACCAAATGGCTATCTGTTAAAGTTAACAAATGCAGATACGTTAACATATCCAGACCCTCAAAGTTTATTCAATGATACAAGTGGAAGCACATTATCAGCATTCATTAAATCAAGTAAAGAAGTCTCAAATAAAATTGTCAGTGCTACTAGATCATCAAATCATTGGGATGTAGATCCAACTCAATTTGAACACAATATGAATGCTATTGCTATTGTTGTCAAAAATGAAGATGAAAATGTATTAGGTGAAAATGATGAAGTCGCAGCATTTGTTGGGAACGAAGTTAGAGGCAGTACAAAGGCGATATATATTCCATCTATAGATTCGTATATGATATTCATGACAATATACGCCAACCAAGAAGGCGAGTTATTGACATTTAAATATTTTGATGCTTCCGAAAATGAAGAAATTGTACTACAGGAAAGTGCAGGTTTCATTATCAATCATGTCTTAGGGCAAGTTGATGATCCAAAACCTTTGCATATAGATAATTCGACTGGACTGACAGATTTGTATGGGGACGAGGTAAGGGTAAATGTCTTTCCTAATCCATTTTCGAACGCTGTCTATGTTAATTACTATACTGATAAAGTTGAAGATATTGAAGTCTTATTTACTGATGTATATGGCACAGTCGTGAAAAGACAAAACCGCAAGTCAATAGAAGGTATGAATGTACTTGAATGGGTACCTAATTCAAGTATAGTTACAGGAACCTATTTTGTCACTTTGAAAGACGGTAACTCTTCATATATACGTAAACTATTGTATATCAAATAAGAAAAGTCAAGTGTTGGGTTCTTCTTTTAGCAGAGCCCAACACAATTTTTAAATGATGCTTTTTAATAAAAATGATATGCGTCTAATTAAAATGTTATTTATAATTCTTGGTTTTGTTGCTGGTATTTCTACAACTGGTTTTGCACAAGACCCCAATTGGGATTCACCTATAAGTGGGAATTATAGCAATACGGCTACCGTTATTTCTGACCTTTATTTTAATGGTAATTTAACGAATGACCCAACTAATCAAATTGCTTTTTTTGTTGGAGATGAGATAAGAGGCTTAAGTACTCCAGTAATAACACAAGATGCAGATTATTTACATTTCGTTACTTTATATTCTAATGTTGCTATTGAGGAGATGACAATGAAAGTTTATCATCCAGCAAGCAATAAAGTATATGAAACTGCAGAGGATTTATCTTTTGAGACTGGTGCCATTTATGGTGCTGTTGATTCGCCGTTTAACATAAACATATATGAGGATGGGCATCCTCCACTATTCTTCAATAATGTACCAGATCAATTGACCTTACAAGGGATTTCATTTGTCGATATAGAAATGATGGATTACCTTGTTCAAATTGGGAATAATGAAATTGTTTGGTCGTTTACTCAAAATACAGATCTCGACGTAAGTTTCGATGGAAGTATATTGAAAGTTAATGGAGCAGCCGGATTTTCTGGACAGACTTCATTGACGGTAAGGGCGACTCAAATAGAACCAATAGGTTTAATATCTGGACTCTTATTTGGCACATCATTGAATAGCACTTCATTTGTTGAAACAACAATAAACTATACGGTCACTCCAATGTATGAAGGGCCAGCTTGGAATCACATTCCTCCACAAGGCATTGTCAAAGGTGACCAATTTATTCCTGTAGATCTCCATGACTACGAATATCAATATGGAGGTCCAGCCATCCAATATGACTATTTGCCTATTTTGAATCCTATAAAAGATCCAGAACCAATACCAACTTGGGTTTTTAAAAAGAAACTAGAAGTAAATATGAATGTAATCATTCAAATGATTTACACCCCAAAATACAATTTTAGTCATGAAGATGATGTGATAGCCGCTTATATAGATGGAGAACTAAGAGGTTTAAGCCGGAGAGATACAGTGAGTGGTCTGATTTTTCTTACTATTGGAGGTGCTCCAACCGAAACAGGTTCCGTGTCATTAAAGTTTTATAGCGGTCAAAAAAGGAAAACTTTTACTTTGGATTCTATTTTTGATTTTAGTGGATATTTTGTTCTTGGAAGTGTTACACAACCTTTTGTAATTGATCTATCACCTTTACTTCCAATAGTTCCTAATTTACCGGTTCCAGGAGGAATAGCCACAGTGCCAATTGAAATAATTGATACTTCTTTTGTAGGAATAGAGCATTTTAAGTTTATTGCTTTTGACCCATCATATCCTGATGTTTTATACGCAGATACAGCGACTTCATTTTGTATTTCTGAATCTGCACTTGGCTTCAATACATTGTACGCTGATTTTGATGGTGATGGCTTAGGCGATCCAGATATTTCTATTCAAGCTTGCAATGGAGTCTTAAATTATGTTTTTAATGCTGATGACTGTGATGATACAAATACAATTGTTTGTTCTGATGCCATAATAATTGTTACTTATCCTGGAATATGCGAAGCTAGTTCTGATTCACTAATCCCACCCACTTTTGAAGATTGTAATGTGACATCAATCACTAACGATGCTCCGCTATTTTTACCAAGAGGCGACAACTTCGTTACATGGACTGTGGAGTTTAATTATATTGCTTATAAGACTTGCACTCAGATAGTAACAGTTATTGATGATGAATCTCCAACACCAGTTACCGGGGGTTTATCTACAGAATGGGAAGAAATAACTTCTCTTCTAGCAAGTGATGGACATGTCGATCAAGAATTTGGATATAGCGTTGATATTTCAAATGAATGGGCTATAGTAGGAGCTAGAAGTGATAATCAGTTAGGGCCTGCAGCTGGAGCAGCTTATTTGATGTGGTATGATGGTGCAATTTGGACAGAACATTCCAAAATTCTAGCTTCAAATGGATTGAAAGAAGATCAATTTGGTTCTTCTGTTTCAATATCGGGAACTAGAGTAGTAGTTGGAGCATTGGGTGCAAATTTGGATGGAATAGATAAAGGTGCTGCCTATATTTTTGATTATAATGGAACCAGTTGGGTTGAAACTGCAATCTTAACTGCTTCAAATGGAAGTGATGACGATTTTTTTGGGACTACAGTTTCGATTAGCAATAATTTTGTTGTGATTGGAGCAACTGGAGAAGATAGTATAAGTATTAATTCAGGAGCAGCGTATATTTATGAGTATAAAGAACCTTGGCTAGAGGTAGGTATATTGAAAGCGGATGATGCAGAAAGTGATGATGAATTTGGGTATGATGTATCTATCTCAGGCACAAATGCAGTAATTGGAGCTAGATTTGAAGATTCTGATGGAGTTAATTCGGGAGCGGCGTATATTTTTGAGCAAGGGGATATCTTTGAAACTTGGACGCAATCTCGAAAACTAGAGCCAAATAATGTGGGTGCAAATTTTGAGTTTGGAACGAGTGTTGATATCTCAGGAAATCATGTCGTAGTAGGTTCTCCCCATAATAACACTGAGGGAGTAAATGCTGGAGCTGCTTTTATATTTATAAAAAATGGACCAGATTGGTTATTAGACCAGTTTATTCAAGCGGATGATATTTTAGAAAATGACGAGTTTGGTACGAGTGTGTCCATTTCTGCGAATTATGTTGCCGTAGGTTCTCCGAATAAACTGTCTGGAAATATTGACGGTGGTGCTGTATATGTTTTTAGATACAATGAATCTACTTGGCTTCAAGAATCAACCATGTTAGCAAGTGATGCTTCTACTGGAGACTTGTTTGGTTCGGCTGTTGCTGTTTATGGACATAATATTATCACTGGTGCTTATTCCAAAGACCTCACATCGAATGATGTTGGAAAGTGTTATTTACATCACCTAAATGCCGCATTACCACTTAATGACGCTCCATGTCACATTACATTAAACCCTCCTGTTGCAAATGACAATTGTGATGGTGAAATTATAGGATTACTATCCGCTACATCAACATACGCAGGATTTGGTATATATGAGATAACATGGATATATACCGATAGTTCGGGAAATAGTTCATTTCAATTTCAATTTGTAAAGACCAATGTCGATACCATTCCCCCAATGATTACATGTCCTTCAGAACTTAATTTGTTCCTTGGTGATGATGGGAATTTAGACATAACATTACTAGATAGTCTTTTTTATCCATCAGATAATTGTGGCATGGTTTCATTAAATTTTTTTCCATCAACATTAGATTGTACTGATATAGGACTCAATTTAGTGATTGTGACTGCGACAGATGCAAGCGGCAATGAAACAATTTGCGAATTGCCTCTTTTTATAAGCGAAAGTCCAAAAATAGTTAAGAATCTCAATGATAATGGAATTGGTTCTTTAAGGCAGTTGATTGAAGGTAGCTGTGGAGGTGCCCAAAGTATTATTTATTTTGATACAACTTTAATTGGGAGTATATCACTTTTTGCTCCTCCAATATTTATTGATAAAGACATCGAAATTTTTGGGCTTGGAAAAGATGTTATTGATATTAATGGTAATAACTTTATTAGAATATTTGAAATTGACTCAATGGCGACTGTTATTCTAAGAGGTCTCCAACTTTCAAACGCTGAAGAGGCAATTGATGGCGGAGCACTGCTTAATAATGGAATTCTTAAATTAGACAATATTAGATTTATTGGAAATAGAGAAGGTGAAATTCCAAAGGCATTCTCAAACAATGGGCAAATTTATATTATTGCAGGCCAAGTTGAAGTGAGAGAATAATCTTTGAATAAAGCTAAATATATGCAGCAATTGATCATCTGGCTTCTGCAAGAATCAATGAACCATGAATCGAGATGGTATAAGAGCTGACTTTAGGATTTATAAATGTATTACTTAATTATCAGTCATGATAGCAAATGCTGTTTTTGTCCTGTCAAACATTCAAAATATCCTAGCTGCTTTTGATGGTTTACATCTTGGTTGAATAATGCACCGATTCACACTTAAGATCATAATTCTCTGATTATCAACAAGTAAGAATATATTATTGGGTAGCCAAAGTATACATATAATCTCTACTGTCCTGAGAAGTATTAAATGATGCTTTGATTTGACCATTAAATGATGTCAATGCCGAAAATGTCCTACCCCAAGTAATATATCCTAGCGAATAGAGAAAATATCCTACTGAATGCTTGATTAATCCTGACTAACACATCAAGCTATGTTCATCTTTGTAATGTTAACTGCATAACCCTCAATCATTATTCGATTGGATGCATTGGTGAAAAAATTACCGCATAAAATTAATAACAAATAAAATTATAAACAATGAAAAACTTTACCTTTCCAAAGAAAGCGAGAGCTTATGCTAGCTTTCTTGCATTAAATACGATATTATTCGTTATCCCACTTTCAAGTTGGGGGCAGATCCACTTAACAACTTCTAGAGGTACCCCAATAACACTTTCAGGATTCCCAAGCACGATATGTGGTGATCAAGTTGCGGTATATACATGCTCAGATTGTCCCGCAGATCTAAATTCACTTAATAACTCATTGATAGCATCGATGCAAAATTCAACAGTTCAAAATCGTGTTCGGCTAAAATCGAATACGGCCTATTATCCGAGTATAGAGATTAATGGTTCAACTACGACACCGAATCCAACAGCTTTGACTGATGGAAATGGCAACCCCCTTTACTTCTTTCCTATTCATACTGGCCTAGATGGAGCCGCCCCATATAACAGTAATGAGTATTTTGGCAAAAATATTTATACTCCTGGTGGTGCGTATGCTAAGTTTAATGCTATAGTACAATTCCCTAGAGGAGCACTAGATGGCTATCTCATTATTCCTTATCGTGAAACAAGTTATTCCGATGGACAGATCTACACTACTACTTTTATTATCCCATTCGTTGTAGAAGGACCTTTAGCATCTGCAGTGGAGGTTCTAGGTACTACGGTAGAGCCGCAACTTCCTTATATGATTCTACATGCTCCTCCTGGAGATGGGAGTAGTGCTGAGTTTGTCCAAGAAAAGACGACCTGTAGAGCGCTACAAACCAATGCCACAGAGACGAGTTCTACAGCTGCTAATTTAGCTGTAAAGCTGGGAGTAAAAGGTTCTATTGGTTTTATAAATACAATAGATTATGAATTTTCTGTCACATTAAAAGGAGGAGTCACTACAGGAGATATGGTCATGCGATCGACAGATAAACAAACCTGCATAACCATCAATAATAGTTTTATGACTAGTGAATTGACAGACGATGAAGGCGGAGGAGATATCTTTATCGGATATGGAACGGATCTGGAATATGGAGTATATGATTATATACATGTTGATGAGGCCAACTGCACGGCTTTTGTAGATCGTGGCTTGATCTACGCACCTACAGGAAATCCTAGACAATTCATATACAATAAATCGACAATTCTAAGTGAAATTGCAAAGAATAAATCACTGATGGAGGATACAATCAACAGTGTGATGGTGAGAAATAATGCAGAAAATCAGATGGACGTTTGGGAACAAGTATTGGATCTCAATCTTACAAACATAAACAATCCTGATAATGCTGAAGTTGGTGCCATATCATTCAGTGGAGGAAATGCTATATCAAGTTCAAGAACCGTATCTATTGTCGAAACCAATTCCATCAATTATGAAAATTATTTAGAGGGTTCCGCAGGTGTAGATGTGGTCATAAATATTGGTGGATCAGGAATAGCAGGTGGGTTCGAGTATAAATCAGCAAAAAAGTATGGAGAAAGTCAAACTCAATCAGAAAGTGATGCGGTTACGATTAAGTATACATTAAACGATGATGAAGGAGGCAATGCTGCGGATTTGTTCAATGTCGATATTTTCCAAGATCCAATGTTTGGAACACCCATATTTAAAGTAGGGCCTAGTTCAAGAACGAGTTGCCCTTACCAAGGTGGATATCAAAGAGATCAGCCATTATTAAACCATGATGGGACCTCTAGCACTTCTATTTTATTGGAGAATAATCCAATCTTGTCTTCTGCGACTTTTAAAATCGACTTGTGCAATGAATCCGACGAAGAACGTGACTACAACTTGAAACTTAATGCTCAGTCCAACTTGAATGGTGCTGTAGTTTCGGCAGCCGGTGTTCCTCTCAATGGGAATGATTTAGGTCAAAAATTTTCTGTGCCTGCCCAAAGTTGTGTGGAAGACTTAGTAGTGGAAGTCAAGATGCTTTCTGTAAATAGTCCACTGAAATATCCTGATTTAGAATTGTTTCTATATTCAGATTGTGAAGAGAGCATCCAGTCCAGTGTCTTTGCTTCCATTTATTTTGGAGATGCTACAGGAGTAGAAGATCTAGCAAGCAATATTTCACGATTATCTATATTCCCTAATCCAACTTCGGATATGGTAAATGTTAAATTTAATCTATTGAGGTCTGGTAACGTAAAACTGGAATTGTATGATATGTTGGGGCGATTACAGATGCAAGATTGGAATGAAAAACTTGCAGCTGGCGAACAACAAAAACAATTAGATGTGGCACAAATGTCACCTGGTATTTATATGCTAGTTATTCAAAATGGGGTGGATAGAGTGACTAAAAAAGTAATTATAGAGCGTTGATATAGATGCCTAGCTAAAAGCCCTTGCCAGTCTTTGACTCGCGAGGGCTTTCTATTAGGTTATTATCATTGTGATGCAGGTATCGTCTTTATTTTAGAGAATTATTCCTTTAATTAAATTCCAATATTTTTTAATATTCAAGATTTATTGAATAATTAATTTTCCTACATACGATGTTTTATTTTGATTTGTTTTGATAATGTAAAAGCCTGGTACTAGATGAGAAATATCATACAAGTTGCTTGATTTCAACAAAGAGTGGTGCTGGCCATATAAGTCTACAGCAAGAACTTCGCCTTGTATTTCTTCCCCGATATTTAGACGAATTAAGTTTTGTGCAGGGTTAGGTGAGATTTGCAGTTCTTTACTGTTTTCCTCCACTTTATTAGTGGAAGTTGGGAAGTCCAGTCCTAGGGTGTGAAATGTCTCATTAGTGATGATTGGACTATTGAAATCAAAGAAGATCTCTGCTTGATTTCTGATGGCTGTCCGCAGCGCTAAACCTTCTTGATGAGCTATCTGAAATTTCACATAACCTTGTGCTAAAATGCAATCCTGCATAGGTGGTGTTAGATTAGCATTAGGGAAGGTGAATATTAGGTTCCTATCTTGACTCGTAATAGTGACTTCGTGACTTGAACCTAGTACTTGTAGCGTGGACAAATCAAGTTCATTAGCGATTTCGTCTTCTACCTTTATTGTAAAAGCGGTATCGTTTCCTATGTTTTCAAATCTTATGGTATAGTCTATGAGGATCCCTATGTCGATGTTTCTAGTAATAGTAAACCCAGAAGGAAGCCCATTTTTATCATTAGGATCAAATGAACCTCTGACCTCTAGACATTCAATGTCTAGGTGGGGTTCTTCATCATTAAGAGGAAACATGTTTGCATAT
Source organism: Halioglobus sp. (assembly GCA_047628935.1). GTDB lineage: Bacteria > Bacteroidota > Bacteroidia > Chitinophagales > Saprospiraceae > CAJXUU01. Next base: position 16,825 of record JBLHWH010000102.1, read on the forward strand.
CCAACCCTTACATCCATACCATTGCCAGAACATGCCTCTACAAAAGCAGATATCTGTCGGCTGAATAGATTCTCTGCGACTTGATTAGTTACTAATGAGAATGTGCTGCCATTGGCTTCTTTTCCAATCGTTTCTGATTCTCCAGCCAATAGGATTATGTTTTCTTGACTTCTTAGTATTTCATCTTCGATTACGATAAATTCATACGGGATGAGCATGTTTCCACTCGTATTGGAGATTAAAAATTTTACACTGTCCGGAGTACATTCACCTATGATATTTATGTCTGGACCGGTGTAACCGTCAATGATAGCACAATCAGATATAGGTGACATCTCTGCTGTAATGCATAATGATTGATCTAGGATAACATCATCACTACATTCTGTATCGATATCTAAGAAAATCTGTCCTGCTGCTCCAGGAGCCAAGTCACCAAGGTTAAATTGATACATACCATTACCCAAATCTGTAAATGGCATAGATGCAGCTGATATAGTCAGAAATTCATCTAGACTTATCGTTACGCTAGCATTTGGCATAATAGCACTACCCATATTGGATATTGGCAATTCTTGTAAAACAACGCCTAAGAAATGATCCACTTACATTGACCTCAGGATAATAGCAGTCTTCTACCGGATGAAGGACTAGGTTGGCATCAGCTATTGTCATCGAATCAGGAAGTACAAAGTTTAAGGCTGGGCACTCATCCCATCTATTCGCATTAGGACTGATACTTCTTATACTGTAATCTTCTACGGGTACATTGAATCGGTAGCCTCCATCAATATCTGAAGTGGTGTAGAATGTATCACTCGTAATTGTATTGGCAGCTTCTATGATAATATTAGATAGCGTATTGACTTCTGTTGTCGGGTTCCAACTACAGTATTAGTATCTATGTGTACGTTACCCTCTATAAAACTGCTATAATCTATAAAGTTTATTACAAAGGTGCATCCTTGACTAGTAGTGATGTTGCTCACTTTTATTTCTGCGGGTGTCTGTAAGGTAGGGGCTACGAAGTACGTGCGTTCTCCATCGACGATAGGACCTGGCGTGATAGGACCATTTAGTAAGTATATACCAGGACATAGCTTATCTGGGACATCAGATAGTATGAATTGTGCTGGTTCAAACTGTGAAGCTGGCCTAATAAGATCTAAATCATTGCAGATCAGGTCGCAATTATATAGCTCATTAATAGTAATAATGACATCACACTCGTTGCCAGATAGACTATCTACAACAGTAATTACCATGTCATCGGTATCATCGTTTACCCAGAAGTCATCTATAGTATCACCCATGCTATCCTTCATAATATAGGGTCTATCTTTACAAGGCAGTAACAGTAAGGACTCAGCGGTAACCAATAGACTATCAGTAAGCACGATGATGTCTATAGAGTCTTGATAGCTTATTTGACTACAGTCAAAAGTATTCTCTAGCTGAACTATAAATTCACAGCTTACATCTGAGTCGGGGGCTTGATACTGAGACTCAGTATCGAATCACTATTGTAGTCTATTGAATAAAAATCCTAAAAATATTCAAGACCATCTTCAAATATATCTGAGATCAGAGCAGTTATCCTGTAGGACTTCAGAGGGGTATAGGTTGACTGTAGGACTCTGATTGTCTACCGCCATAAATACAGTATCTATACAGATAAATGAATCTGCTCACATACTCGGATGGAGGGTGTCCAACAAGAATTATTAGTCACAGGGTCTACTATATTAATCGTGTAGGTATTACTTGTGTTGATATCCATAACTATAGAATCCATTAGCAGGCCACCTTGTTCTTGGATTTTATAGTTTCTATTAGGACAAGATGCGATCAGTACATCTTCTGGATATAAGACAAATATATTGCTGACTTCTGTCAGGTAAAGGTTACTTACTTGTGAATATTCAAAGTCTGTGCACGCAGATTGATCATCAACGATTACCATTGAAATCATACAAGGATCACCAGTGATCTCATTTTTGATAATGATATTATCTATTGTACCAGTATCGGCAATTGTATAGTTGATATTACCAGTTGCCTGACCATTGTTCATAAAACTATAAATATTGACACTTAGCTCATTATTGTCATTGTAACAAGGATCATCAATTAAGTCGATCGGCGGATAGGATAACAATTGTCCATTAGAGATTACGACTTCTACCGTGTCTGGGCATGTAAAGCCACAATTTCGATATAGGTTTATACTTGCCAAACAAAATGCAGTGGGTGTAATCATCATAGATACTTCATCGCTCCACCAGGTTCATTAGGGAGATCGATTGTGTCAACGATCATACAGCCGTAGTGAGCTACTAATGAAGGTTCATTATATATAGTTGAACTCACAAGATCTTCCTTTTACCTTTGGTATAAGGACCGCTTCATTCTCTGCCGCTATGATAAAGGTGTCTCTACAGATTGGATCTTGGTAGCATTGACCATCCCAATGTATAAATGTACCTGAGGGAAGCGAGATGAAGCCTGTATTGATAACAACGAAAAAAGGGTTGGGTAGGGTAGACCAGTCTAGTGAAACACTATCACTAAGCACATGATTTTCTAATGCGATGGTATAGTTCTCATCCAAGCATGGATTGACAAGAATGTGTAGAGCTATAAGGCTATTCGTAACAGTAGGATCTAGCATTATGCTATTGTCAAACTTTATAATCGAGCAGCCATTCTCTTCTGTACTTCTCACTCTTACTACGATATCGCAGATAGGGCTTTCATCTTGCAGCATGACCGATATTGGAATCGTCTGACCTACTTCTGTTAAATAGTAAGTCGGGTTACTTACTGTATCACCTCGGATAACGAACTGATAGGCATTATTAGCACATTGTTCGTCGAAGTAGTGCTAACACTATACATAGGATTAACTGCGGGAAAAAATATATCTATAGTATCTCTGCAAACAGTACTGTAATCGATGCAATCAATAATCTCTACACTGGTGAGACAGATAGTCTCAGTAAGAGGGTGTCTTATCTTCACATCAAGCACTTCTGGATCTACTCTACTGACATTAAGTACACTATGCCAGTTGCCATCTGGAGCTCTGATCTGATATAAATCGTCACAAAGGGATGCTAAGAATAGGTCTGGTGTTAGGCTCAAAGTAAGAGCAGAAACGGGTTCGGTCAAAGTATTACATCCTAATTGATCTAGCGAGCACGCATCAAGATCTAAGATAGTCAATGTAAACTCTAATATTGAACCCTCAAAAGTCACTATTGTAATATTGTGGGCCCCTACATCTAGCGTATTGATATCAAAACTTGATACTAAATTCTTAGTTCGAGGGACCTTAAATTGACCGCTATTGGCTTCGCAGATAGGAAATGATATCTTGTTTACTGACAGTATGTTGGGGCTTGACGGTAGTGATATAGACCAGTCTCTAGGTACCAGGTTTTTACAATCGGGATCTACTACCTCTATAGTGTAAAAGCAGGAAGTATCAAGCGTGATGTCCATAACTTCTAAGTCGATATAAGCAGGATACGGATAGGAGTATTAAATTGTGGTTTCACTATTTTGGAATTGAATATATAGGATCAAATTGATTTACACCACTAATGAAAGTCCAAGCTTCAAAGAATATTTCATTGCCTTCAGGACTGATGGTCTCCTCATAATCAAGACACTCGAAGTCGTTCTGCGAATATACTTGGACTCGTATCGTAGATAGTGCAATTAAAATTATGATTAGGTACTTAATGTATTTGAAGCTGTTCATAGCAATAGATTTTTGTTGATTAATCAATAGTTTATCTTCCTTTATAAAACAAAGATGGACCTAAATAGAGGTAATAAAAAGTACATTTTTTTGATTTATCATGATTTTGATTATGTTTATTTTTTTATATTGTTAATTATTAAGGTTGTATAAATAAATTTGTCATGATAGATTCAGCTTTAATAAAAAAACTAGAAACACTTTCTGCCCAAGAAAATGTGGATTTCTATGATTTTTTGAATTATGATAAACCTCAGCAAGCATACCCTAATGATCTATATTGATATGATAAGTAAGGGCTTAGTGAGCAACTACGATTCGTTAATCAGTAAATGCCTAGGAGCTGAAGGTACTGATAAACAGTTGAGATGTACAGTCAACTATTTGAGTAAAAGTTTAGAAAAATATTTGTCATGGAACAATTTCAGAGCTCAACCTTTTGGGCTAGAGTTTGCAAGGCTCAACTATTATAATAAAATAGGCCTCAATAAAGATTTTTATAAACTGGCTCACAAGCTTAGCAAACAGATAACAGATATGACTGATCAATCTATAGATCATTATCGGCATCAGATGGAGCTGTATCGAGAGCTATATATCAATAGAAGTAGGCAAGGTCACACGGGAGCAATGTACTTGAGTGAATGGCGGGTAGCTACTTATAATTATTTTGCGACTGAGTTGTTAAGAGAGCAAGTATTGTTACACTCTTATGAAATACATAACCCAGAGAATCAAGACCTCTATAGGGACGCTATTAATCATTTGCTTCTTCATGTAGAGTTTACAGATAGTGGAAAGATGTATAAATTACTGAAGCAACTGCTTATAGTTGATGATGAGCGGGAGACTGTATATGTTGAGTTCTCTAAGGTTTTTAAAGACCAAAATCAACTATTTCAGATATATGAAGCAAAGAATATCCTTCTTATTCTGTTTAATTTTTGTATTAAACAGATCAATAAAGGAGTCACTTCTTACCAGCAATAATGTCTAGATTGGCATCGCTGGGGAATAAACCAGAATATTCTCCTAGATGATAACTCTGTAAGTAAATATACGTATAAAAACATGCTGAGCCTAACGATCAAATTCAATAATTTTGACGAAGGTTATCGGATTCTCGATACTTACAAAGCGCTACTTGGGGAACATGAACGAGAGGCTGCTTATAATTTTAATTTCGGCCGGCTTTTATTTCATCAGAAACGTTATCAGGAGGCCATGCGAATCTTACAGATAATCGATTCTCCTAGTCTCATGGATAATCTAGATGTACGTCGTATGTTGTTAAGGATGTATTATGAAGAAAGCGACTTTGATCTCTTGGACAGTCATTTAGTGAGTTTTGGATCTTTTTTAAGGCGGCATACGGAATTGGGATATCACCGCATTCATTATCTTAATTTGGTGAAATACACTAGTAAGTTAATGAGAACTCAATCTCATTATAAGCGTCAATCGGTCAAAGACAGTATTTTGAATTGTCAATCAATACTAGATAAAAAATGGTTGTTGTCTATGATATAGGCTTATGAATCAACTAGATATATAAAAGGGAATATTGCCAACCTCACCCGCCATGTTTTCATCTTGATCCAAGTTGAGTGTCTAGGGTTATATAGCTAAATTTATATAGGTTTGAGACCCGCCGATACTCAATCTAGCTTTGTTTCTCATTTGGTTACTTCCAATGTTAGCATCTAGTTGAAATTTGAGATTCATATTTTCCAGACAAAACCGTTACCCATTTTTATCAAAATGTGGTACAATAATATTAGAGGAATC
>JBLHWH010000103.1:0-22088 GCA_047628935.1 Halioglobus sp.
GTAAAGCTGGAAACGAAATACAAAGTCCTATGGCCATAGTGATATTGGGAGGTTTAGTAAGTGCCACTTTACTTAATCTACTTGTAATACCGGCTGTTTTTAGTTTGAGAAGGGCCTAATGTAAGAATTGTCGCAAGGAGTTTCTGAATATTTGGTCTCATTGTGAATGGTTGAATTGAAGGATTTTATCGAATAAGTTATAGAGACGAGTCTAAAATCGAATTGTTTAACGTTGCATAGGATGAATACAGCGATAATAAATGAATATAACTGTATAATTTCATAAAATGTATGACTTAAAATTTAAAATTAATGGAAAATGAAATTGATAATTACTTAGACAGCCACTACATTCACAGAAGTAATTGGCTGCGGGCTGCTGTCTTAGGAGCCAATGATGGCATCTTATCTACAGCCAGTATAGCTATTGGTGTATCGGCAGCAAGTGATCTCAGAGATCCGATTATACTTGCTACACTGGCAGGCTTGGTGGCAGGGGCTTTATCTATGGCTGCTGGAGAATATGTCTCAGTTAGCTCACAAACAGATATCGAAAATGCAGATATAGAAAGAGAAAGACAAGAGCTCAAAGTTGATCCCAAGCTGGAACTCGAAATGTTGGCAAAAATATATGAAGAAAGAGGACTGAAAAAAGAGACCGCTCTTCTAGTAGCCAAAGAATTCACCGAACACGATGCACTAGGAACACACGTAAGAGATGAGTTAGGTATCAATGAGATAAGTCAAGCGAATCCTATTCAAGCGGCTATCGCTTCAGGAGCTGCATTTACAGTTGGTGGAAGTTTACCATTCATTGTTAGTCTCCTCGCTCCACTCACAGGGATGGAATATTATCTCTATGTATTTGCTACAATTTTCTTAATTATACTTGGTGCTATTGCTGCTAAAGCTGGAGGGTCAAGCATAATGAAAGCGGTTATTAGGATTACATTCTGGGGTACAGTAGCTATGGGGCTTACTGCATTAGTAGGATACTTCTTTGGTGTAAATGTGGGGTAAATAGTAATATAATGAATAGCATAACGCAAGTAAATATTACGAACCACGATAGGTATAACGAGTCTTGGCAAAAACATAGCTAATAAGTCAATATTCATTTAAACGGAACTACTATGGGATTGCATGCTGAAGCTTGATTGACCAAAGCATAACGATACCTATTATCTTCTTGGTTTATCTAATCGGTAGTGAATAAAAGGAAATTAATAAAGATGATCATTACGATTAATTACTTAAATTAAAATACCACCTACTGGAAGTAGGTGGTATTATTGACCCCACTGAAGTCGTTTTTATCATTCTAAAAAAAAAATACCCGCCCCTTCATTTGGATCTTTTCGGTGCCCCTCTATATATTCCTGAACCATCTCATCTGTTATATTCCCTGTACTAAATGATCCAAAACCCTTGCTCCAAAATCGCCTACCCCAATAACGTCGATTCAATTCCGGATAATCTTCTTGAATCTTTTTTGAACTCCTTCCCTTTAACTGTTTACATATAGAACTGACTGATTATTTAGGTGGATATTCAATATGTAAATGTACATGGTCTTTACTTACTGCTCCTTTCAATATCTTTATGTCTAGTGTTTTACAATCTTGTGTTATTAATTCTCGACACCTCTTTTGAATTTCTCCTTTTAGAACTTTATATCTATACTTCGTTACAAATATCAAATGTACCGTTAACCAACTCACTTTATGACATTCTCTTCGTAATTTATCCATCCCTTTTATTAACAAATAAATGAATTTATCGTACTGGAAGTACGAGGCTTTAAACCTTATTTGAGACCAATAAATTACTTTTAATATATTAGCCAAAATTTTCTAATAGCTATCGGTAAGCTTGGGAATCCCTGTTAGTTTATATAAAAATTTAGAAATCTGCCCCAAAACGAGACTGAAGATCTTGTGGACATTTAGATGTGGCTAAAGGTTGAAATTTGACTCTAAATGAATAAGTGTCAGATACCTTGAGGGTGTGCAGACACTAATCCCTAACTTTAGTCATATTTCAGCCCATTATACATTAAGTTTTATTGTATCTATTACGTACCTTTGCACCCGATTAGAAAAACGATGTTGACATTTCGATAGCTTTAGGGTTATGAAACTAAGTTAAAACGGTACTTGTTCTAATTATTTACAACAGACTATAAAAAGAATAAGATGAAATATAATGAGCCCAATGGATTGAATGATGTGGCAAAATTCCATGAAACGTTCAGTCTTCCTGTGCTAGATACACCTATAATACCTGATGAGAAAAGATGTGAACTCAGAGTCTCATTGTTACAAGAAGAACTGAACGAGTTGAAAGAAGCGATCGCTACGAATGATTTGGTAGAGGTGGCTGATGCGCTGTGTGATATTCAATATGTACTAAGTGGTGCTATTCTTGAGTTTGGTATGGCTGATAAATTCAAAATCCTATTTGATGAAGTCCAAAGATCTAACATGAGTAAAACATGTAAGACAATGGCTGAAGCGGAGACGACTCAAAGACACTACCTTGAAACAAAGGGTACAGAATCATTCATCGAGCCTAAAGATGGAGAGTTTTTGGTTTATAGAACTTCTGATAAGAAAGTGCTCAAATCTGTGGAGTATTCACCAGCGGATATCAAAGGCTTAATTGCTAACGAGTAGACTATCCAATCTAATAATTTTCATTTTAAATTGTAGAAAGTACAGTCGCTTTCTACTCACCAACTTTAAAATATTCCTAGACTTAGTCTAAGGATAACTCAATAATATATGTATTACGTAAGAGATATATCACTACAGTTTGCAGATCGTATTTTGATGGATAACATCAGCTTCATGATCGGAAAGAAAGAAAGAATTGGACTTATTGGTCGTAATGGTGCAGGTAAATCTACCTTGCTCAAAATCATAGCGGACATCATAAGACCTGATACTGGGAAGGTAGAGTTGCCATCATACACTACTATCGGTTATCTGAAACAAGAGTTTGAGCTAGATGAAAATATGACGGTCATAGAGGAGACAATGAGCTGTTTCGAAGAGGCAAACGAGCTCAATGCGGAACTAGATAAGATTAATGATGAGATCGGGAAACGAGAAGACTACGAAAGTAAGGAGTACGGTCAGTTGATCGAACGCATCTCTGATATCTCTGCTCATATGGAGCACTTTGATCTTACTACTCTAGAAGCTAATGCTGTTAAAGTATTGAAAGGTCTAGGGTTTCAAGATTTTGAGTTTCATAAGAAAGTGAGTGAACTTAGCGGAGGTTGGAAGATGAGAATCGAACTTACGAAACTACTACTAAGGCAGCCAGATTTACTTCTATTGGATGAGCCTACCAATCACTTGGATATAGAATCTATCATCTGGTTGGAGAACTATCTTATTAATTATTCTGGGATTGTGATTTTGATTTCTCATGATACTACTTTCTTGAATAATGTAACCAACCGAATTCTAGAAATAGAACTTGGACGGATGAATGAATATAAAGGAACGTACAAGAAATATATAGTTGAGAAGGCGGCGATGAGAGAAATCCAAGTCAACGCTTTCGAAAATCAACAAAAGGCATTGGCTCAAAAGGAAAAAACCATCAATAGATTTATGGCTAAAGCCACAAAGACGAAGATGGCACAGTCAATGAAAAAGCAACTGGACAAGGTCGAGCGAATAGAAATAGTAGATGAAGCTACTGATAATATGTCAATCCGTTTTGCAGAAGTACCAAGAGGAGGGAGAGAAATAATGGTCGGCAAGAATCTCTCGAAATCATACGGGCCTAAGCAAGTATTAGAAAATGTATCCATCGATATAGAACGAGGAGATAGAGTGGCATTTGTCGGTCAAAACGGACAAGGAAAAACAACGCTTGCTAAAATTCTAATCGGTAATATAAATCCATCATCAGGTGAAGTTATACCTGGACATAACCTTCAGATATCATATTACGCTCAGAATCAATCAGAGTTAATCGATAACAAGATGACTGTGCTCCAAGTTATGGAAGAAAAAGCTCCGAAAGAGATGCGATCGAGAGCAAGATCAATCCTCGGTAGCTTTATGTTTAGTGGAGAAGATGTAGATAAGAAAATATCTGTACTGTCTGGAGGAGAAAGAGCAAGGTTGGCGATGGCAAGTTTGGTTATGCATCCTTGTAATGTGTTGTTACTGGATGAGCCTACGAATCACCTCGATATCCAAAGTAAAGAGATTCTTAAAAATGCGCTTAAAGAGTATACTGGTACATTAATCGTCGTATCTCACGATAGAGATTTCCTCGAAGGATTGACAGATAAAGTTATTGAGTTCAAAGACAAGAAGCTGAATGAGTATCTCGGAGATATCGAGTATTATCTGAAGAAGAGGAAACTAGATGATATGCGTCAAGTAGAAATGCAGAAGTCAGAGAACAAAAAAGTCGATGTAACACCTGCACCAAAACAAGAGGTGAAAGCAATAGTACCTAAGTTGTCAAGAGACGAGGAAAAGTCAATTAAACGGAAAGTCCAATATCTTGAAAGAGATATGGAGAAGCTAGAAGCGGATAGTAAAATTGTTGAAGACAAGATGGCTGATCCTTCTTTCTATAAGGATCCGACCTTCGACAAGCAGAATGAGAAATACCAAGAGATGCAGAGCGAGTTGGGACAAAAGATGGAAGAATGGGAAGTATGGGTAGAGAAGTTGGGCTGATTTAGTATTCAAACTCATGATTATATTTAAGTTATTTTATGGCTGGAGAAACTGATCTTGAAAAATTAATTGCTAACATGGAGCCTGTTCTTAATGAAGGTGATTATGTATTTGCAACTGTTGCCAATCTCGATGAGATACCCCGTAGTGTTACCATCTGTGAAATTAAAGAGATTGAAGGAGTCACGATCGTTTTTTCGAAATATGACGCTGGTCGCCTAAATATATCATACGATTATGTGGCTGCGTGGATCACTTTGAATATACATTCATCTTTGGATGCTGTAGGTTTGACTGCCGCTTTTTCTACAGCATTAGGAAGTAATGACATAAGTTGTAACGTGGTTGCAGGTTATTGTCGTGATCATATCTTCGTATCTAAACAAGATAAAATTAAAGCTATAAAAGTGCTTTGGAATATGACAAAGTGCACTTAACACATTAGCATTGCGCTTTCTGAAAATTAATAAAGATAATAATAATAATAATAATAATAATAATAAACGTGAATGAAGTGAAGGTTTTGATTTGATAAGATGTTTGATATTCCCATTTAATTTATCTATTTTTAATACAATATTAGTTAATCCAACTTGAAACAAATGCCCTTTCGTCTACTACTTTCTGCAGCAATGCTATGTCTATTTTCATCAATTATTTTGTCTCAAGGTTACACTGATGTGTCCATAAGTTCAGGAGTCGGATTTGTTCATCAAGGTCAGGTGGATAGTTATGACATGGGCGTCGGAACAGGTGCAGCTTGGTTTGATTATGATAATGACGGATGGCAAGATCTATATATTACGAACCGAGTAGGTGCAAACAAATTATTTAGAAATCTTGGTAATGGTACTTTTTCTGATGTAGCTCTATCATTGGGAGTTGAAGATATCGCGAATGATGGTGCAGGTGTTGTGGCCGGCGATATTAATAATGACGGCCATATAGATCTCTATTTAGCAAATAGTGATAACAATATACTGTATAAAAATAATGGTGATAATTCATTTACTGATATTACAATAACAGCTGGCCTTGACATAATGGGACCTAATCGGTCAACATCTGCAACATTTGGAGATTACAATAATGATGGTTTTTTAGATTTATATATTGCACATCATATGGGGATTATGTCGACTGGAATAGGATCTACTAAAGATTATTTCTTTATAAATAATGGTGATGAAACGTTTGCGGATGTATCTCAAACGTTATTGGATACTACATATTTAGTTAATCCAGGATTTATAGGAGGATGGTCAGATATCGATGGAGATAATGACCAAGATCTGATTGTGATCAATGATTGCCCTCTCGGACCTGGCACATTATATGGAACATTAATATTTGAAAATGAAGGTGGTACGCACCCTGTCAATGATTGGATGCTTCCAGAGTCTTCTCCTACACTCATTGGGGATGATTGTGCTCATGGCATGGGACTAGCTATTGGAGATCCTGATAGGGATGGTGATTTTGATATTCTTTATAGTAATGTTGGTTATTTAAAGTATTTTATAAACGAAAATGGTGTTTTTACAGAAAATGATACGGCAGGTTTTGATATTCAGACAGATGGTTATTTTTCTTGGGGATGTAGTTTTTTGGATTATGATAATGATGGATGGCAAGATGTTTCTGTTGCAATTGGAGCTTTACCTTTAGTAGGTGAATATCCTGATCAAGAGAGTCAGTTTTTCAAAAACAATACCGATGGTACTTTTACCGATATTGCGCCTACGTTAGGTCTTGATGATGATGCCAGAACTAGGACGATTGTCCATGCTGATTATGATAAAGATGGAGATTTAGATTTACTTATGATTAACTATGATGATGAAGTCAGGTTATTCAGAAATGATGATGTAAATAGCAATAATTATCTAAGGGTTGCTCTAGAATCAAGTTTAAGCGCACCAAATGGGATTGGTTCCAAGATTGAGATCAACACCAATGATGGCGTAACCCAGTATTTTGAAATGAGAGCTGGATCTGATTTGGGAGGATGCAACGAATTATTCGCTCATTTTGGTTTAGGTACTGCAACTGGAGTTAATTACATCAAAGTGAAATGGTTATCAGGTGCTGAAAGTACTGTCAATAATCCTTCTATTAATTCAGTGGTTACGGTTACTGAGCCTGTATCTCCATATATACATGTTAGAAAATCTGCAATAGGAAATAACAATGGCAGTAATTGGGCTGATGCATATAATGAATTGACAGATGCCTTGTCTGTAGCGGTAGCCGGAGATACCATTTTGGTTACAGAAGGTACATATTATCCGACTACAGATGATAATGAAGATATATCATTTTTAATAAATGCTGACATTACTATTATAGGGGGTTATCCTCATTGTGGAGGGCTTCTAACCCATAGAGACCCTTTACAACTTAAAACGATACTATCAGGAGATGTTGGTAGCCAAAATAGCAATAGTAACCAAAGTCATAATTTAATAAAAGTAGCTTCGACCGTGATGGATGCTAATCTAGTTGGGTTTGAAATGAAATTTGCGAATGCAGATGGTGCTTCAGCCTCACAACAACAGGGTGCTGGGATCTTGTCTGAAGGTAGGATTAGACTGCAAGATGTGGATTTTAGATCTAATACCTCATTGTTGCCTGGTTCTGATATATGCACTACTGGAGCAAATGCTGAAGTTACATTGGATCATTGCTACATTAAAGAAGAAAATTCTGTGCCTGCGGTCTCTATCTTACAAGGATCTAAGATTATAGTAAAGAATAATTGTGTTATAGACAAAGGTGAATAATACAAAATAGTAGTTTTTATTTCTATTAGTTAGTTCATATTGTAGAATCTCCCGTCAATTTTTTAGATGTTTGCATCTTAATAATAAATCAATCGTTGATTAAGTTACTACTACCATGTAAATCAAATTGAAATCTATTTATTGAAGACAAAAAAATACATTTGGATCATCTTAGGCCTCGTAGCACTTTTGCTCAATTGGCTTTTTGGATTATTCCCATCATTCTATGAAGTATTCTATTTCAGGGGAATATTTCAAGTTATAAGATCTGTATATGACTATACCCTAGGTTGGATTCCTATTCCTATGGTGTATTTTCTTTTTTTTATTGTGGTTCAGATTATATTTCAATTTTTGAAATTCAAAGGATTCAAATCTGCTGAAGGATCATTTGCTAAGATATGGAGTTTGATATTTCCGATTCTTTCTTTAGCTGGAGCAGTTATATTTTTCTTTTACTTTTTATGGGGGTTCAATTATCAACAACGGAACTTGAGTGAACAACTTGATTTGCCTATAATGAAAGCGGATACTACAAAGTTATTCAATGAAGCTGTTTTCTTCCTTGATAAGCTGAAAGAACTTCGAAGGGAAATCAGCCAAGATACATTACCATTATCATTTGATCAGGTACCTACTGGATTAGAATTAGAAATCCGCGAAAACTTGGAGGAGGTCTTAACTAATTGGGATCTTCCAACAGGCGGTAGAGTGAGAGTCCGGGAATTATATCCCAAAGGCATCTTACTAAGAATATCAACTGCTGGAGTTTATATTCCATTTGTCTTCGAGGGGCATATAGATGCAGGTCTTCATCCAATCCAATATCCTTTTACGATGGCACATGAGATGAGTCATGGGTATGGTTTAGCAGATGAAGGTACATGTAACTTTACAGGGTTTGTTGCATGTATGGCTTCGGATGATCCATTTGTGCAGTATTCTGCATCTATGAGTATCTGGAGATACATGGCCAATAATCTAAGAAGAGGCTCGCCAAAGCTTTACAAGAAATTAATGAGACATATCAGCCTAAATGTAAGGACCGATTTGATTGCTGTGATGGATGAGATGGACAAGTATCCAGACATCTTGCCCAAAGTGCGAAATGCCGTTTATGACACCTATCTAAAATCGCATGGTGTGGCTGGTGGGTTATCAAATTATAGTAAGGTGGTAGAAATGACAATGGCTTGGAAGAAAAGTGGTAGAGATCTTCATCTTATTGAAAAGATATATTCAGATCAAGAATAGATGAGCCCTAAACGATCACAACGACTTTGTGTGGGTGTAGGTTCTTTTTTAAGTGAAATTTATCTAGATTAGAATTAAAGTGTAAATACTCTTATGGGAGTGTTTTTATTAAAACTACAATTGATTGTTTTAATCCAATTTTATTGATAGTACCAATCTCTTCCATGACTTGTTTAAAATCATTTCTTTTTAATATTTCAATTCGTTTACTATCAGCACTATTGACTTTTGATGTAATGGTTTTTGGATTTAATTTAGTGCTTATATATTTAATTGAAGTATTTATATAATCATCTGTAATATCTTTATCCTCCCAGCTTATAGCTTGGCAATAAAATTGAAACTGGAAATCATCTTTTATATCAGTTTTTTGAAAATAGCAGTGACCGCTCACCAATTGATATCTATTATACCAAATTGCATAAAACCTTCTTTTTATAAAGTCATTGGCGCTAATATTACTTTCTATTTCAGAATATAACGCCTCTTCTGATGTAATTTTTAACTCATCTATACCATCGAGTAATAATTCTGAACTAGTAGAATCGAAGTAATAATCTAATATATCCACAATAGAAATATCTGTAGCTTTCTTTACCTCTATTTTGGGAGGTACATTCTCATAATAATCGAAAACCTCACTTGTAGTCAGATCTAACATAGATTCGTCTTCTTCTTTGTTAGAATTGTATTTATAATTGTTTACTCTGTCGATAAATAGAAAACTAGGGAAAATAACATTGTACAAAAAAGACATTACTCCTAATCTTGTAAATTCTATAAGCTCGTCATGAAACAAGAATACAACTCCTTCATCTATTTTATAAAAACCATAAGTTTTAATAATAACAGACTCGTGGGTCCAGATGTATGAATTAAAGAAATTTAAAATTGTGACAGATTCATCGTGTCCAATTACTTCTTCTTTGTTTATGTTTAGGCAATTTGATATTCTATTATCTAGGATTTTTAAATTAATTGATCCTTCTGTTTCTGTAATCTCGATAACTTCACTCCAAACTACCTTAGAGAAACATTTTTTTATGAATTCCAAAAGTGAAAGCAAAGGCTTGCGTGCATCCTCTTCATAATCATAGGGGTCTTCATCTTCTATAAATATGAACTGAGAAGGGATTCTTTTTTTTAGGTATTCAAACTTATCCTGGGTTTGGGTGATTTTTAATGTGAGAATTTCTTGTAATTCGTTTGTTAAAAATATCGGATTATTGTAACCATTAAATAAAAATACCCCTTTGATTATTTTATTACGATCATACCCAATAATTAGAATATTATCAGTGTATATAATTTTAGCTATTGGTAGATAATAGATAATATACTTTAACTCTGATTTTTCTTTAAACCAAGAACTAATTATTCTAATATCAAAATCTATAATATCTAAAATTGGAAGCAATTGTATTTTATGAAAATTGAAATTAATATTGCCATTGAATAATTTATTATTTTCGCAACTATCCCAGAAATTTTTTAATTCATCAGAAACACTAATTCTATATTTTCTTCTTATTTTTAAGTAGTTATCCTCTTTTTCTTGATCCATCGCTATATTAGAATTTATATTGAAGATAATACTATTTTGAGCATTACGAATAAACTTATTTAATCTTACGGTAGTAAATTCCTATTCTAAGTAAATACAGTTTTCTTTTTTGGATAAAAAGATCACCTTTGCAAAAAAATCTAATAAAGTTACAACTATGGACTTAGACACATTATTAGCCTACATTTCCACCAAGCTTGGCGTAGAAGAAACATTCCCCTTCGACGAAAAGACACTTGTATGGAAAGTAATGGGCAAAATGTTTGCACTGTCTAATATCACAGAAGAAGTCTTGCGAGTGAACCTGAAGTGTGATCCAGATCGATCAATTGAATTAAGAGAAGAACACTCAGAAGTAATCCCTGGCTGGCATATGAATAAGAAACACTGGAATACTGTCATCATCGGGGAAGGTGGGTTAGATCAATCGTTAATATTAGGCCTAATTGATCATTCTTACGAGTTGGTTGTGAAATCTCTAACAAAAGCGAAGAAAGAAGGATTAGCGGGACTATCAAGAAATATATAATGGTAGAAAAGAAGTACGACTACATTATTGTAGGTCAAGGAGTAGGAGGAACGTTGTTATCTTGGTTCTTACGAGCTAGAGGGAAGTCTCATGTTATAATAGACAATAATCATTATCAAGCGGCATCAAAAATAGCTGCGGGTGTTATAAATCCGATAACTGGAAGGAAATATGTAAAATCATGGCGGATAGAAGAATTATTGCCATTTGCATTAGAAACATATAAAGGTATCTCAGATTTCATTCAAGATAAGATCTATCATGAAAAGTTGATCTATCGTGGTCTATATAGTATCAAAGATGAGAACACTTGGGAGACGAGGAAAGCCGACCCCATCGCTGGACAATTTATAGTTGACAATCCAAGTACTGAGGAATTTGATGGGAAAGTGAATGGAATATTCGCCTATGGAGTACTGAAAAAAGGCATGCAAGTACAGTTGGGAAGATTGGTAGACGGCTATCGAAAAATCCTTAATAATGACGACTCGATAATCAATGAAAAGTTCGATTATGAACAACTGAAAATCACAGATGAAGGGGTAGAGTATAAAGGAATAAAAGCCTCCAAAATCATATTCGCAGAAGGCTACCAAGCCCAATTTAATCCGTATTTCAAACATCTAGCATTCGAACCCGCAAAAGGAGACGTGCTGATTATAAAAGTAAAAGGCAGACCATTCGATAATATTCTCAGACATAAAGTATTTGTAGCACCGATCGATGAAGAACATTACTGGGTAGGATCTGGATATCGATGGACATTTGAGGATGATGCACCAGATGAGGAGAAAGGTCAAGAGCTGAGAGATAAACTAGATGAAATATTAAATGTACCATATGAAGTGGTAGATCATATCGCTGGTATTCGACCATGCGTAAAGGGTAGGCGTCCGTTTTTAGGTAGGCATTCTATTCATCCTAATTTGGTTATATTTAATGGATTAGGCACAAAGGGAGCATCTCTTGGGCCTTATTGGGCGAATCATTTGATTCAACATTTAGAAGATGGCACGGAGATAGATTTTGAAGTGAAGGTTTCGTAGTAGATAGTACTCTGGAAAACGAGACTGAGGATCTCGTGAACGTTAGATGGAATATGTTTTTGTTTTCGCGACTTTAGTCGGGTGTCTTCTTTTGGTTCAAGAGTAAGCAACTTAGGAAAAACGAGTCTGAAGATCTCGTGAACATTAAAAACAAAAAAGGCACTCAATTTTGAATGCCTTTTTATATAATTATATGTTTCGCTTTATTAAGCTAATACTTGTTTTACTAAGTCCGCCGCTTCTTTAAGTAAAGTCGCTGAGTGTACTTCCAATCCACTTTCGTCAATTATTGTTTTAGCGATATCAGCATTTGTACCTTGCAATCGCACGATAATTGGCACTTTGATGTCACCGATGTTTTTGTAAGCATCAACTACACCTTGAGCTACTCTATCACATCTTACGATGCCACCGAAGATATTGATCAAGATTGCTTTTACATTTTCATCCTTTAGTATGATCCTGAATGCTTGCTCTACTCTTGCTGCATCTGCCGTACCGCCTACATCAAGGAAGTTAGCTGGTGATCCACCTGATAATTTGATGATATCCATCGTAGCCATCGCAAGTCCTGCACCATTAACCATACAACCAACGTTTCCGTCAAGATTCACGAAATTAAGACCATAGCTTTGTGCTTCTACTTCTGTAGGGTCTTCTTCATCGGTATCTCTCATCGCAGCTAATTCTGGATGACGGAACAAAGCGTTTTCATCTAAAGATACTTTACTATCTACAGCTAAGATCCTGTCATCAGCTGTATGTAGACAAGGATTGATCTCAAATAATGAAGAATCACTTCCTATAAATGCGGCGTACAATTTAGTGATGAATTTTGTCATCTCTTTGAACGCCTTACCTTCTAGACCTAGATTAAAAGCTATCTTTCTTGCTTGGAAACCAAGAAGACCCATATGTGGATCGATATATTCTTTGTGCAATAGTTCTGGAGTATTTTCAGCTACTGCTTCGATATCCATTCCCCCTTCCGTAGAATAGATAATAACATTTTGCTTTTTAGCTCTATCCATTAGGATTGAGACATAGTATTCTTTACATGCATCAAAATCAGGAGCGTAAGTATCTTCTGCAACGAGTACTTTTCTTACTAATTTTCCAGGACCATCCATTCCGCCTGGTGTTTGTGGAGTCTTAAGCATCATGCCTAGGATGTTTCCAGCATGTTCTTTCAACTCATCCATATTCTTGGCAAGTTTTACTCCGCCACCTTTTCCTCTACCACCTGCATGGATTTGAGCTTTCACAACAGCCATAGCCGAACCTGTTTCAGCTTGAATGTCCTTAAATGCCTGAACAGCTTCTTCCACCGTATGAGCGACTTTTCCTCTTTGAATAGCTACACCGTATGAAGCCAAAAGTTCTTTTCCCTGATATTCGTGTAAATTCATATTTGTCTTTTAAAATATCTGTTTCTTAATAGTGATTGCAAAAGTAATTTATTCTTTGAAATATTTAGAATTCTTATATATGAATTACTTATTTAGTTGTTGTACTAGATTAATCATTACTTGTCAATAACATTAATATCTGTTCAAAGTTTAATTCTTAGTCTACATCATCGTCCCATAACACAGAGTCATCTTTGAAACCTTCAATGTCTCTTCGTTCTCGTTTTGTAGGTCTTCCTGCTCCTCTTTCTCTTCTTTCAGGCGCACCTTTTCCTACGAACCAATCTTTATATTTGTTCAATTCTTCCTCAGGAGTAAGGTTTTTATAACAAGGTTGGGCTAGGGTAGCGGATACTCTTTTATTTATCAAGGCTACTACTTCAAAGGTGAGATTAAATCCTTCTTTGAAAACTTGCACATGTTCTCCCACTCTTACTAAGTACGAGGGCTTTAGTGTCTTGTCACCTATTTTAACCTTATTTCCTTTGCATGCATCGGAGGATATTGACCTAGATTTGAAAATCCGGACACTCCACAGCCATTTATCTATACGTACTTTTTCCACTCTTCTCTTTCAGTTTTTAATTTAGGATATTCTAGATCCATAGCTTTTAATGCTTCTAAGACTTTACTCGCTATGAAATAATTTCGATACCATCTCTGATCTACAGGGGCAATGATCCAGGGCACACTAGATCTATTAATCACATCTTCATAACATTCGATATATGTATCCCAATGTTCTCGTTGCTCCCAATCTCCGTCTCTGTGTTTGTAGTTTTTTCTAGGGGTTTCTATTCTTTCCATCAGCTTTTCATGCTGTCTGTCTTTAGAGAGATGCATGTAAAATTTCAAAACAGTAGTATTGTTATCAAATTGTAACAACTCTTCCCAAGTATTAATGGCGTTTATTCTTTTGGTTACGTGTTCTTCATCGATCCACTTATGTACTCTTTGAATCAATACATCTTCATAATGAGATCTTATGTATACACTTACCTCTCCTTTCCTAGGAGCATGAGGGTGAACTCTCCAGAGGAAATCATGAGCAAACTCTTCATCTGTAGGTTTTCCGTATCCTTTCGTACGAATACCTGCTGGGCTGCAATATTTGAATATTTCTCTAGTAGCTCCATCTTTACCGCTACTATCCATTCCTTGAAAAACAACCAAGAGAGAATGTTTTTTCTGAGCGTACATGATCGATTGTAATTCTTCGATTTCTTTTGCTATTTGTTTCGTTTTCTTCCGTATTGCCTTTTCGTTTGTCCCTTTCGGAGCACCTGTATCGAAGTCGCATAGTTTTATCATTCTATAATTTTTTTTAATCTTAATATTTGGGTTCTATGATACTTGCCTGCTATTTTTTTAGCTTTAGCTTAAATTTATAACTTTTCCCACTACTAAATCTTAATAATACATGCCTATTAATAGACGAAAATTCCTTCAATCATCAGCATTGGCGGGAGCTGGAGTTGCAATAACTGGTACAGCAAATGCAACACAAACTGAACAAGTAAAAGCGAATATATCAAAATCAAAGATTAACATTGGTATTATTGGTTCAGGTTTTCGTGGACAAAGTCATATTGGCCTATTACTAGAACGAAAAGATTGTGAAGTTGTAGCTATTGCGGATATCGATGACCGTATGATTGAATCGACCAAGAAGTTATTTTCCAAGCGTGGTAAACAGAATCCAAAAATATTCAAAAACGGCCCTCTTGATTATAAAAATCTTTTGGCAGAAGAAAATATTGATGCCGTCATAATAGCAACCCCATGGCGTTGGCACTCAGAACAAGCCATCGCTGCGATGAAAGCTGGAAAGTATGTTGGGACTGAAGTTTGTGGTGCATTCTCGGTAGATGAATGTTGGCAACTTGTAAATACACAAGAAGAAACTGGTACTCATTTGTTTTTCTTAGAGAATGTATGTTACCGACGCGATGTTATGGCCGTAATGAATATGGTCAGTCAAGATATGTTTGGTGAATTGGTACATTTAGAAGGTGGATATCAACACGATCTTAGAGAAGTGAAATTCAATGATGGTAAAAAAGCATATGGTGGAGGCGTAGAGTTTGGAGAGAATGCATTCCATGAAGCAAAATGGAGAACCCAACATTCTGTAATGCGAAATGGAGACCTATATCCTACACATGGTTTAGGGCCCGTAGCTCAAATGATTCATATCAATAGAGGGAACAGATTCTTATACCTTACATCCATGTCCTCTCAAGCAGTTGGACTTCATGATTACATTGTGAATCACCCAAAAGGAGGAGAAAACCATAAAAATGCTAAAGTGAAATTTAGACTAGGTGATGTGGTGACAACTATGATAAAGTGCGCGAATGGAGAATCAATAACGTTATACCATGATACCAATCTACCAAGGCCCTATTCTATAGGATTCCGAGTGCAAGGAACTAAAGGTATTTGGATGGATGTGAATCAATCACTTATGATCGAGGGTAAAACGGAGGCACATAAATGGACTTCTGCGGATACATGGCTCAAAAAATATGATCATCCATACTGGAAAGAAAATGAACAAAAGGCCGTAGGTGCTGGACATGGAGGTATGGACTGGTTCCTTATCGACGAATTTGTAAGTCATGCAAAAGAAAATAAGAGACCACCGATTGATGTATATGATGCAGCAGCTTGGTTGAGTATTACGCCTTTGTCTGAGGAGTCGATAGCAGCCGGGAGTTCTTCTGTAGCTGTGCCGGATTTTACGAGAGGGAGATGGATAGATAGAAAGTAAGGCGTCTTATCATAAGCATAAATGTTTGTCAGGTAGTGACAATAAGAATGATTAAATTAGAACTTATAAAACAACGAAATGAATTGTGTTTCTTGCAATAATGATCAAGATGAAAAATACTGCCCAAATTGTGGTGATACGTTGGAGTAAAAAGAATAACTCTTGCTTCCATAATTGAAGATGTGATTTCTTCCGGCACTAATATGGATAGAGGCTTTTATATAAAAAAAAGCATAACTTTAGATTCACAACAAAATACGGTTGAGTATCTTCATGGAAAAAGAAAAGGAATTCAAATCCTTTTTCTTATTTGATTTTTTAAGTTACGATTTATTTAATTATTATTACTGTATTTGATGCACCAAAGATACTAAGTGATATAGACAATGAACCTAAATTTGGGTTGCGAAAAATATCTTTTGAAGTAGGTTATTTTATTCGCGCATAGCTCAAATACTTTTGGATATTAACAATAATTCTACTAGCCCTGTTATTGAAATTAGTTTTTAAAAAATATAACTACCTAGAGTGCTTGACAATAAGTTCATTTATAATGGCTCAGGCGACTTTAGTTAGTATGTTAAGTTATATGATATTTGATACATTGGTAATTTTTCCCCCTCTAGTATATTTTGTTATTTTCTTGTTTGTTTTCAAAATATTTAAAGAGAATAACAATGATGTCGGTGATTCATTATTTTGATCAATCGTAAACTTAATGATGTTCATCACTCTGTTGTTAATAATAGTTATTATAGTCGCAATAATTAAAGCCAAATACTATCTGATTTGACGGGAGCCAAATAGTCTAACAACAAAGATCTGTTCCAAGGCAAGCTGATTTGAGTGGAAATTTATTTAATCCACATATTTCATTATTAACAATTCCAAAAATAGTCTTATATTTGTGACTTAACTATATAATACAATACAAATGAATAACGGAACTGTAAAATTTTTTAACGATGCTAAGGGATTTGGATTTATAAGCCCTGAAGATGGAAGTAAAGACATCTTTGTGCACGTAAGTGGTCTAAATGAAGACATTAGAGAAGATGACAAAGTAACCTACGAAGTAGAGGAAGGAAAAAAAGGTTTAAATGCTGTAAATGTGTCAGTAGTATAAGCAGGAAATCCTGTTTTATATAAAAAATACTAAAGCCTATCAACATTGTTGGTGGGCTTTTTTATTTTGTCGATTTTCTGAATATAATTAAAGTGATCACATCGCTTTTCGCGATCAGATCACTTAGTAAAATACACGCTTGCGCTATGACGACATTTGTACACTATTGGCTTATTCTTATATGTAGATTGTCTTCTATGATAATTAAGTGGTAATAAAATGTAGGAGATTATTCTTCAATCAGATTATATATAATAAATTAGCGTCATAGAACATTACTAAATAACCGATTTGCCTACTATTTATTGGAAAAACTAGATAAAAATAGATTTAAAGAAGTGTTTAAGAAGTATTACAATCCGCTCTGCAACTTTGCTTCCACTATTGTGAATGATCACAAGATGGCACAGGACGTGGTGCAAGATGTATTCACTAAGCTTTGGGACAAAAGGGATAATCTATCTATTGATTCTAATGAAAAAAGTTATCTCTTTCAAGCTGTAAAAAATCGATCACTTGAGGTACTTAGAAAACAAAAAAATGATCAAAGAGTATCAATCGCAGATTATAACGACTTATACGTTGATGGCAGTGAAATAGATGAACAAGCAAGGAAATACATGTTAAAGGAATTCCTATATAAGTCGATACGACAATTGCCCACGAAATGTCAGAAGATCTTTGTGATGAACAAAGTGAATGGATTAACTTACAACGAAATAGCTATAGACTTAGATATTTCAGTAAAAACTGTGGAAAACCAAATTGGAAAGGCCTATCGCAAATTGAGAGAACTGATGGAAGGTCGATTATCTGAAATAGGATAATATAATGGTAAATACTAAGAAGAATTGAAAATGAATATAGATCAGATAATAGGCAAGATGATGGGCGACGGCTCTATTGGTGACGAAAAGTCGGCGATAGATTCGTGGAAGAAAGAGGCGGAGGAAAATATCAAAGCCCTTGAGGATATTAGAAAAATATCAGTTCTTTCGGATTCACTTAAAGACTATCAAGACTTTAATGAAGAAGGTGCATGGTCTACTTTCCAAAATACACTTTCACTAACTAATTCTGAGGAGCAGGCAATAAAAACTAAAACTCAAGAAATTCAAATAAACGCAAAGACTAACGAAGACAAAAATATATTTAGTTTAAGAAACATAATTAAAGTAGCTGCAGTTGCAGTTATACTTCTTGGTGCATTATTTGTTTTTAATAATCAAAAGGTGGATGCAGGATTTGAAGGCCAAAATTATTCATCACTTGATAAGTCTTTAGATGTAAATTTAGTAGATGGTACTTCAGTGGTTTTAGACTTTGGATCAAAAATGCGTTCAAAGGATGAACGTACAGTAAGTATTAAGGGTCGTGCTTTTTTTGATGTAGCTAGAGATGAAAGTCAACAATTTAAAATAAACTTGCCTGTTGGTGAGATTACAGTCTTAGGAACAGAATTTACAGTTGTTGCTGATGATAAGCGTACCGAAATTTTTGTGAAAGAAGGAAGTGTAGCTTATAAATTTCAAGGTGCTACATATACTTTAGTCGCTGGAGAGTTTATCCAAGTTGTTGATAATAATGTTGAAAAGTTTCAAATGAAAGATGGAAATTACAACAGTTGGAAAAATAAGAGGTTGTTGTTCAATGATAATACTATGAGTGAAGTCGTAGAAGCATTGTCAAGACATTTTGGAAAGTCCGTGGAATTGAATAACCCAAAACTTTTTAAAAATTGTAATGTAAAAGCAACATTTGATGATTCTTCTTTAGAGCAAATTTTAAATGAATTTAGCACAACCCATGGGCTAAAATATGAAGTTAGAAATGATATTTATTTAGTCTCAGCATCAGATTGTTAATATGAATGTAGTCCATAGACATATATGGCTACTGTTTATTTTTTGTCTTTTTATAGCTGCTTCTTCGGCTCAAGACAATATTCTGTCACGTAAAGTCATGTTGACTTACAATGAAAATACACTTCTCGGACACGTTGATAATTTATTAATCCAAGAAAACATTTCTCTTTCATTTAATAGTTCAAGAGTTGATCTAGAAGAACTCATTATTCTGCCTAAAGGTGCTACTACTTTGGAAGTTTTGGTTCGCGCAATTTTTTATAAAGACAATCTCAAACTGACTCCAGGTTTAAATAAAGTATTAATCACTTTTATAGAAGAAAAGGTTGATCCGATAGTTACCATAAGAGGATTTATAAGAGATATAGAAAGTGGAGAAGCTATAGTGGGTGCTACGATTCTAGAAATCCATACATATTCTTCAACTTTCAGCAGTCAATCAGGTTTCTATAGTTTATCAATTCCGAGAGACTCTAGTGCCGTGCAATTCAGTTATCTTGGATACAAAACCATAGTTTTGGATGACTTCGATGATAATGAGATAGAAATACTATTGGGCTTTGACAATGAGCTTGATCAAGTTGTGATAACAGAGTCCATCTCAGATAATTTCATGGAAGGTTCTGGTGGAGAAAAAATAGATCTAGCATTAACTGAAGGATTCCAATCAACTGCTGGTGGAAATGATTTACTCAAAGCGGTAAAGGTTACCGCAGGTGTTCATTCTGGTAACGAAGGGCAATCTGGCTTATTCGTAAGAGGTGGAAGCAATGATCAGAACTTGATATTATTTGAAGGAGTACCTATGTATGAGGTGAGTCATGCAGCTGGATTTTCTAGTATGTTTATTGAGGAGAGTATAAGGAATGTCGATTTCATAAAAAATGGATATCCCGCTCGATATGGTGGCCGGTTAAGCTCAGTACTCAATGTGCAATTAAAAGATGGAAATAAGTCAGGAATTCATGGAGCAGTTACAGCATCATTGCCGAGTATAAAAGTACACCTTGAAGGACCTATTTTGAACAATAAAACAACCTTTAATTTATCAGGGAGAATTTCATATTTGGATACATATTTAGACGATGTTCTTGATGATCTAATCAACTACGATATTGATTTAGCTTATAATGATGTAGTAGCTAAAATGACACACAACTTTTCGCCATCTAGAAAACTATCCTTTAGTTACTACAATGGAGGTGATAACTTAGGTTTGTCTAGAGAAGTTACAGATGTAAACTTAAATGATGATACATTTAAAACTACCAGTGATGTAAATCTAAAATGGGGTTCACAGGTATGGAATTTTAATCTTTCTAATGTTGTAAATGACAAATTGCAACTATCTATGAATATTGGAGGGGTTAATTATAAATACTCTTCGAGAGGAACATATACTTTCTTGTCTACCATAAATAGTTTGCCTTCAGAAGCAGAGTTGGAAGTTGTTTCTTTTTCAGGAATAGAAGATTATTTGGCCAATATGAATTTTGATTTCTACTTATCTGATAAACATGTTTTGAAATTTGGAGCGGGATGGATTTATCATAATTATAACCCTGCTGTCAGTAGTAGTCAGATAATAAACGAAGGTGCAGTGTCTACTATTGAGAATGCAGGAGAAATCATAAAAGCGGACGAGTTATCCGCCTATATAGAAGACACATATAACCCACATGAAAATTGGCAGTTTTATGGAGGTCTTCACTTTGCTAGATTCAATGTGGGAAGTACACAGTATAGTAATACTCAACCTAGATTAAGTGCCATCTTCAAACCAGGAAAAAGAGATAGGTTGACATTATCTTATACTAAAATGAAACAGTATGTTCATCTTTTGGTGAATCCAGGTATAGGTTTACCATCAAACCTATGGGTGCCAAGCACTGATGAAATTAAACCAGAATCCGCAGATCAGGTGAGTCTTTCTTATTCGAGAAAATTAAGTGAATCGACTAACATCACATTTAGTGGATATTACAAAAAAATGGATAATCTACTTGAATATAGATCTTCTGTAGATTTGATTTTCTTAGGGGGAACGAATCTAGCAAAGTTGCCATTACAAGAAGATCCGGATTGGCAAAAGAGGGTAGAGATTGGAGAAAGTACGAGTAAAGGACTAGAAATACAAGTTCAAAAAAATATTGGAAAATGGACAGGTTGGGCAGCGTATACGCTAGCAAAAACTACTCGTACATTTGAATCTATCGACGATGGTCAACCATTTCCATACAAGTTTGATAGACGTAATGATATAAATCTTGGTATCAAATATATAATCAATGATTTTTGTTCGATTTCTGGAAACTGGGCTTATGGATCGGGTAATTCGTTTTCACTTTCTATCGAACAGTTTAGGTCTCCTTTTGGAATTTTGAGAACTAGTGGTCTGAGAAATAACTACCAGCAAGAGCCCTTTCATCATCTAGATGTACAATTCAATTATTCTAAAAGCTATGGAAAGTACGGTAAGTTTACACTCCAAATAGGTATGTATAATGTTTACAATAGAAAAAACCCTTATTTCATTTATATCTATGATAATACTATACTGGGAAAAGCGGAGGCAAGGAAAACAAGCCTATTTCCTATACTTCCAAATGTAAATGTGGGCTATTCATTTTGATTATTTACATTACATTAGAGGCACAAATATTAAATCATACATGAATCTAGAAGGATTGGCTGACGAAGCTAAAAAGGAAAACATCGTTTCTACGGTAGCTCTCATGTCAAAAGCGGATGGCAAAATTCATGAAAACGAATTAATCTATTTATTGAAGTTGGGTTTGAGCTTAGGATTGTCCGATGAAAAGGTAAGAGATATTATTAATAGGGATGAAAAGTTTATTTTCGTGCCTTCCTCTGAACAAGACAGAGTTACAATACTGTATTATCTTATATTTTTAATAAAGGTAGATGGCATTGTGGATGAAAAGGAAGAGGATCTTTTACATCATTTTGGTCTAAAATTAGGCTTTAATCCATTGCTAATTTCCAATGTTATAAATATTGTCAAAT
>JBLHWH010000104.1:0-21946 GCA_047628935.1 Halioglobus sp.
AATCAACCATTCGAGCCAGTAAGAGCAGACTTGAGTATAGATACATTTTCAGTGCAACAAATACAGAATGTAAATAATAAGAACCACAGTTATACTATCACTTTAAGAAATAATGGAAGTATACCTATCAACGCTTTTTCTATTTCTACACAAACGCTACCAATCTTTGATGATAATTACAGTTTAATAAGGAAACACTTTGACGTACCTTTAGAACCAAACGAGACCTTTAGCTTTACTGACACTAAAAAATTTCCGTATAATCCAAGCCAAATATCAATCAATATCACAGGTGTAAATTATGGTCTCGACAAAAACAATAATAATGATGAATATACCGCTGACGTAATATCCCTATCCAACTCCAACATATCAAAACTGGACCTAGAGGTCTACCCCAACCCATCATCAGAAATTCTCAATATAAAAGGAGATATAGATCATAAATCGACGATATACATCTATGATTCTAAAGGCCAAATTGTCAACTTCGATCGTTTATCATTTGATAAATTAGACATATCACAATTACCTGAAGGCATCTACAATTTAGTTGTCAGCACAAAAACTAACACTCAATCAATTCCAATTACAAAAATCTAAATTATGAAACCAAATACGTTTAGTAAGACACTGAAGCTTGATATAAAGTGCAAGTTATAAATGACGATCGATTGACACCTCAAGTACTTTGTAGTGACTATAACTCCATACTATGGAACTACACAAAATATGGCAAAAGAAATGCTTTTTAAAAAAAAATAATTCCGCATTGCAATAAAATGCAAATATGTATTAGTACATTCCATATTAAACAATTACTATTTTTTAATGATAAATCAATATATTATAAGACTTTTAACTGCTTTTGCCGTTCTATTTTTAATTACTTCATGTTCTAAAGAAATGGAACATGACATTTCAATGGAAAATGTTCTTGAACAAGAAATAAATACTAGATCATCCATTTGCGATTTAGACTGGGGAATTACTTATAACAACGATGACAATGATGCTTGTCGTAATGTAGCAATTCAAGTAAACGGCCTTACTGGTGATTGTGCTAACTGCGAGGTTCTAGGGTACAAATTATGGCTTAATACAAATAATGTAATTGCGTATTATGACGATAATGGTAATTTGGTAACCCCGGGACCGATTCTTATTGGTAGTTGGTCTAAGGCAGGAATTTCTTCTTATACGTTCACTCGAGAAATATTCAATACTTTCCCAACTGTAGGCTTTGAATATTCTTCTAGCACTCAATTTACATCGTTAGCAAATTTAGCTTCAGGAGAAATCACCGATTTTGATTATCTCCTCGGCACTAATAGTGATGTTGAGCTTTGTGCACAAATGTTTATTGATTGTGGCAGTGGTCCAGAAACTCATTCCTTCTGTCAGTTAGTAGATCTAAATTGTGAATAAACTAATTTATATAACACTAATCATACTTGCGAACTGTTCATCCAACAACGCCCAAACGTTAATAAAAACATTTGACATGAATTTCAGTCAAATGGTAAATGACAGTATGATTATCATGGCATGCAATGATTGTAAAGATCTGCCAGATAATACGGTTGTAGTGATCTATAAAAATGATGGTGAATGGGATTCTGAAGATTATCTCACACCAGCAGATTTTATTTCTGACATGATGATATCGAATATTAAAGCTAGTGCTGATGGATCTACTATATCAGTGTCACTATTTAATATTGAAGACAATCTCGACATGAATGCTCTAGATGATGCTGTCCTTGTATTTCGCAGATTTGATAATGGTTGGAGTCTTGTCTTTAGACTTGAAAACATTACCATTTCTACGTTATACAGTACAGACAGAGTGGTGACTGATTTCTCGGATGATGGTGATATATTTGTATTGTCTACGAATAATTACTTTAATGATTTTCAAGCTGAACCTCTACTAACTAGGGTATATAATTTTATTAATGGAGAATATATATTGGACGCACAGTTTGCAGAAAATGAATGGGATTTGGATAGGTCATTTTTAAATCTTCTTAAAGATAATAAAACTATAATTCAAAGTCAACTGAGAGTTTATGAATGGACTGATAAGCGTTTTGCACAGTATAATTTAATAGATAATAAATGGCAAAGGGGAGATTCATTTGGAGAAAAGGAAGGAGAGGACTTATCATACAACATCTTAGTATCAGACAAAGATGTTTCTAAACTTGTCACTTGTAAAACAGATGCTAATTATTCTAAAGAATTCAATCCTCAAATCGAAATTTTCGAAAAAAATCAATCTGATGCCTGGGAAACCACCTATGAACCTTATGAGATAAATGATGAATATGAAATTATAGATCTTGATGTGTCAGATAGCGGAGACATAATAGCTCTGACAGCTGTGTCAGATTTTCACCTTAGAGATACATTGTCTTTTGTTGATTATATAAAAGTTGAAAAAGAGCAAATGAAAAGACTATTCAGGTTGACCTACAAGAATCCAAATGCAATAGATTCTTACGGTCTTACTCGAGAAATAGATTTATCGCCTGATGGCACGCACTTATTAGTACAGAAGTGGCCCCAGACACTTCTGTATAACATGTCGTCTTTAATCAATCCTGAGACTGAAATCTCTAATGATTCTGCTGACTGCGAAATTATTGGAGGAAGAATATTTCCTAATCCGACTTCTGGTTTACTGACCACGCAAAACATCAACTATAACCAAGTAAACATAATGAATTCATTAGGACAGCAAGTTGGAACTCAACAAGCTGACAACCTAAGTTTGGTGGAATATCCAAAAGGAATATATTTCCTTATGTTTAAGTTAAATGGTAATTCGGTTTGTAATACGACTATTATAAATCAATAGACATTAAAAGAACGGGTAACAAGAAATGTAGTAAAAGTTTAAACCTTATTGCACCCAATTACAATAACCATACTTATTGGCATAC
Organism: Halioglobus sp.; assembly: GCA_047628935.1. Lineage (GTDB taxonomy): Bacteria > Bacteroidota > Bacteroidia > Chitinophagales > Saprospiraceae > CAJXUU01. The sequence goes on from JBLHWH010000104.1 coordinate 2,949, forward strand.
AAATAGGTTTGGATTCTTTAACTTTGAATCCAAACCTACTTTTGTTATGATTCGAAACATTTCCGCTATTACAATTTTATGTCTTCTTACTTTTCTAGCATTTAATCTTGAATCCGCTACTAAAGTCAAATCCTCAAATACGAGTGGCTTCTCCGCAGAAAATGCTTTCGAATACTTAGAAGAGATAGCAAAAGAACCTCATCCCATTGGTAGTTTAGAAAATAAAAAAGTAAGAGATTATTTAGTCCAAACACTTCGAGCAGAAGGTCTTGAAGCCGAAGTACAAACTGGATATGTCAAATCTTCATGGAAGCCCTCCTACGTAAGAATGGCATACGTAGAAAATGTAGTTGCCACACTAAAAGGAACAGATCCAAATGCTAAAAAAGTAGTCATCGCATGTCACTACGATAGTGTAATGGAAGGCCCCGGTGCGGCGGATGATGGTTATGCAGTGGCATGTGCGATCGAAACAGTCAAGTTATTAAAAAAAGAAAACAGAAAAAGTGATCTTATTCTCTTGATTACAGATGGAGAAGAATATGGGCTGTTTGGTGCGCAACTGTATGCTTCCAAAACTGACTTATCAGAAATAGGCATCATGCTCAACTATGAAGCTAGAGGAAATGAAGGCCCTGGCATTGCATTCGAATGGTCGGATAATAATGCTTGGTTGGTAGATGAATTGAGCAAGGCTTATAAGAGGCCAATTGCAAATTCTCTTTCTTACGAAGTTTATAAAAGAATGAGTAATGGTTCTGATTTTACAATATTCAAGAGAAAAGCTGTTCCAGGTATAAATCATGCATTTATAGATGGATTTTCCTACTATCACCATCCCCAAGACAACTTACAAAACATAAGTAAAGAAAGCATCCAGCATACTGGGGAAAATATGTATTTGGCGGCCAAACACTTTACAAATTACGAGTTCAAGGAAGAGAAAAAACGAAATGCTAGCTTCTTTAATTTCTATGGCTTCTTCGTCAATTATGGAGCGGATCTAGATTTGATTTTCTTTACTTTAGCTATGTTGTTAGCAGTGTTGATCATGACACTATACAAGAGGCGTAATCTTACAAGCACAAAAGGGTCACTTATAAGTTTGCTAGGCATTTTTGGCACACTCCTTCTATCTAGTGGAGCATGTTTTGGTTTAACATTTTTATTAAAGAAAATATACCCTCAATACGCTACATTCTATGCCAACCACTATTACAATCACGAATGGTACTTACTGGCGGGCATTGGACTCACGTTTGTTATTTGTTGGTTATTAGGCAGGATTCTAATAAAAAAATATGGTTCAGAGAATCTTGGGGTTGCCATCCTACTTCTACTTACTTTTCTCTCCTTAGGATTATACATAGAAGCTCAATCCGCCACCTATCTTATGATGTATCCCTTAGCGACTATTTCGGCAGGTCTTTTACTTCAAAGTAAATTTCAATCAGAAGAAAAGCCATGGATAGGCTTTACAATAGGCATTATTACATTATCTGTATTGATAGGTTTCTGGGCTGTTTTTTCACATTCAATATACTTAGCATTCAGTCTCAATATATTGTTTTCAGCAATTATTCCTACTGCATTATTTTGCTTTGCGAGCTATGCATTATTGCCTGACCTATGGAAAAAATCTAACGCAGTAGCTATTTTTGGTGTAGGGCTATTTTTGTTTTCTCTAGGTGCTGCACATGCTACATCAAACCCTACTGAAGCAAGACCCTTAAAATCGAATCTCTTTTACACATACAATAGTGAAAACGCCCAAACGAGTGTAGCCACATTTGATGATCATATAAATGAAGGCCATCTTGGATTAATTGATGAGAATGAAAAAATAAATCTTGCGAAACAGATGCCCTATTACAATTTCGCAAGTGCTTCAGATGTTGATTTGAGCAAGTATAAATCTGAAATATCAGATTCTATACCTAGAGATAGTAAATCATCTAAAACGATAACACTTACGCATCCAAAGTATGCTTCGATGACACATATTTACATCCCAGAAATAACAAATGTAGATAGCCTCTTTGTCAATAATCAACTTAACAAAGCATTCAAAGATGGAGCTACTGGTGGCTTCTATTCGCCTATGTATGGATTTGGACTTGACACTATGGAAGTTCGGTTGGTTAAACGAGATACTTCTGTAATGTGTAAGGTATATGTGAATATTCAGTATCGAGATATGCCTGTCCCAGAAAAACTACCTAGGGATATGGTAAGAAATGGTGGAAAGGTTGTAATGAGTGAGGTGTTGGAGTTTTAAGATTAATATACTTTTGTGTTATTGTTTTATAAGATGACCAAATCAATTTATGATTAGATTATTTTATTCCAATTAACAGTTAAGATCAAATCTGACGCACCATTTAATAGCCGTTTTTATTTTACGAATCGTAAACATTCATACACGAACATATGAAAGGTAAAGTGTAAAGAACAATGATAAATACACACACTATGTTAACTATCTAAAGATTATCACACTCATTAGTAGTAGTAGTAGTATTAGTAGTAGTAGTAGTAGTAGTAGCCCTAGACTTTACATGTATTTACATTTGAATTACATTGTTTTACATTAACCCCTCACATGCGCTACGTCTAAGTCCTATCTTGATATCAAAATCCATAAGAACATGAAAAAATATATTGTAAGTAACCTCATACTAGTATTCGTTTTAGCGCAGATTTTTGTTGTTGCCTGTTCTGTACAAGACAATTCTGCCGTAAACAGGCAAATAGCTCAAAACGTATCACAAAAGCAGAATACCGACCCTCATAAATCCAAAGAATCTTCGAATCAATTGGGAAAACATATTTTTGACATTTTCGAAGATAGTCAAGGTACGCTTTGGTTTGGAACGGGTAAGGAAGGTGTCGCATCTTATGACGGTAAGGTCCTAACCTATTTTACATCTGAAGATGGTCTTTGTGGTGAAACAGTAGCAAATATTGCAGAAGATAAAGATGGAGTTCTATGGTTTGGAACCTATTCAGACATATGCAGATACGATCCCAAAGGAAATAAGGATCCTAATTCAGTGTCCTTTGTTGGATTTGAAAAAGACTCGGGTGACGTTCCACTGCTTGGGTATGGTTGGAAAAAAGTACAAACTGACAATGAAGGAAATCTCTGGGTAAATACGCATCAAGGAATGTTTCAATATATAAATTCAGAATTTAAAGAATTTAAGGTGCCTGGCGTTGATAATAATCTGGCTTCTTTTTGCAATACGCCAGGTGTTATTTCAATGGATTTTATTGACAGCAAAGGAAATCTCTGGTTTGGAACTGATAATGATGGTGCTTACAAGTTTGATGGCAAAACATTTTTCCATTTGACAAAAAATGACGGGCTTACAAGCAATAGTATCACAAGTATTCAAGAAGATCGGAAAGGTAATATCTGGTTTGGGTGCAGTAAGCCAATGAATTCTAATGACAAAAAAGAAGGTGGAGTATGTTCCTATGATGGACATACTTTTACAGACTTCCAAAATCTTGATGGGCTACATGACAATAATATTCATACCCTATACAGTGACCGAAACAACAATCTATGGATTGGCGCTACTGGAACTGGGGTCTATAAGTTTGATGGTGAAACATTCACCTTGTATAAAGAGCCTAAGGAAGTAGATTACACAGACCCATTTAATATTGATGGACTTCAGAGTATGTTAGAAGACAGCAAAGGAAGAATTTGGATGGGGTTCTCAGGAGGTCTTTTTCGCTTAGAAGGTAAGTCTATTATAAATATCCAAAAGACCGCCCCTTGGGAATAATAAAATTACTATCCCACAGTAATTTATAACGTTTTCATCACTTACTCTCAATTCCTTACGACGCTTATACTCGTGCTCTATTGTTTTACATAATAGATGTATGTGTAAAGTTAAGAACAAGGTGAGGGTATTCACAAGCCAAAAAAAAACGAAACTAAAGTAACGTGAACAATAAATATAACACAACAAATGTTCACTAGATCTTTATTGTCGTTTTTGGACACATTTATTAAACAGCACCGTCAGCACACTCACCCAGTTCTGCCTCTTTCACCGCCCTATTCCTCATCCCAATAATAAAATAATATCATATTAACGATTAACTACATATGTTTCGTTAAATTTACGCTGGTAATAGTCCTACCATCAAACCAATAATTATCAATAATAAAAGCATAAAAAATTGACACTAATAAAATCTATCTCTGGTATCAGAGGCACTATAGGAGGAAAACCAGGAACAAACCTTACACCCGTTGACATCGTGGAGTGTACTGCAGGATTTGGAACTTGGATCAAAAAAAGACATTCAAATCCCAAAGTAATCGTGGGTAGAGATGGACGTATCACTGGTAAGCTTGTTAGTGATCTAGCTGTCAATACATTGATATCGATGGGAATTGATGTTGTGGACCTTGGATTGAGCACTACGCCTACAGTGGAAATAGCAGTGACCGAGGAGAAAGCTTCTGCGGGCATTATATTCACTGCAAGTCACAATCCAAAACAATGGAATGCTCTAAAATTTCTAAATAGCAAAGGAGAATTTATCTCTGCGGCTGATGGTCAAGAGATTATTGATTATATATCAGGAGGTGATCTAGATTTTGTTGAAGTAGATGATCTTGGAAGTATATCCCAAGATGATAGTTACATTGATAAGCATATTGATATGATCCTTGATCTTGACTATGTGGATGGTGATAGTATCCGAGCTAATAATTTTACTGTTGTCGTCGATTGCATAAATAGTACAGGGGCAATAAGTGTCCCTCCACTTTTGGAAAAGCTAGGATGTAATATCCACCTTATCAATGAAGAAATAACTGGCGACTTTGCTCACAATCCAGAACCAAGACCAGAACACCTTATCGATCTATCCAATAAAGTAAAAGAACTAAATGCAGATCTTGGTATATCGGTAGATCCAGATGTAGATAGATTAGCATTTGTGTGTGAAGATGGATCTATGTTCGGAGAAGAGTATACACTTGTCGCTGTGGCTGACAGTATACTGACTAAAAAACCAGGAAATACGGTTTCGAATCTCTCTTCTACAAGAGCTCTTGCAGATATTACACATAAACATGGAATGAAATATACTGCATCAGCCGTCGGTGAAGTCAACGTAGTTACTGCGATGAAAGAAACAAACGCTGTCATCGGTGGAGAAGGAAATGGAGGTGTTATTCTTCCTGATTTGCATTATGGAAGAGATGCTTTGGCAGGAATTGCTTTGATGTTAGATCTACTAGCCGGGAAAGGAATATCAATCTCAGAACTTAAAAAATCATACCCTGATTACACGATCGTGAAAGATAAGATCCAGCTGATACCTGAGATCGATGTAGATCACTTACTTGCAGAAACAGCAAAAGTATATGCGTCAGAAAGGTTGAATACTGTGGATGGATTGAAGATAGATTTTGATAATGGTTGGATCCATATGCGAAAGAGTAATACCGAACCAATCATTAGAGTATATAGTGAAGCGGCAAGTGCAATAGATGCCCAGGCTCTTGCCGATGGGATCAAAAAAGAGATAGACAGAATTTTAGGTTAAATCATGAAGTGATTTAAAAACTAAGGTTAAAATAATTCGTAAGTAACTGATTTACAAGGCGAAGCTCTTTTAGAGAAATTTAACCGTAGCTAAATGCCGAAAAAAGCTGATACATTATGGATCAATGACTTGCAAAGGAATTAACATTATGTTCTTAAATCACTTCAATGTTTGATTTGATAAATTTGTTAGATACGTTTGATTTGTTTTTTGGTGTAGACATCTGAAATTATAAAAGCGACTATGCAAACATTATTATCCTCGCCATTACAAGGATTCACAGACTATAGATTTCGCAATGCCTTCAACAAATACTTTGGAGGCATTGATACATATTATGCACCCTACATTCGGCTCAATGGAAAAATGGTCATCAAACCTGTATATGAACGTGACCTTGAGTTGAAGCATAACAAATCAATAGAAGTCATACCACAAGTGATGACTTGCAATGCAGATGAATTTCTATTTGTCATCAAATATGTTCAAAGTCTAGGCTATAGAGAACTCAATTGGAACCTTGGTTGTCCCTACCCTATGGTCACCAATCGAGGAATGGGTTCAGGACTGATAGCTAACCCTGAAAAGATAGATCATATTCTAAAAAGAGCCCACGAAGAAACGGATATCACCATTTCTATGAAAATGAGAATGGGATATGAAAACTGCCATGAGATATTGGATACTTTTCCAATATTAGAAAAATATCCGATCCGAAACATTGCGATTCATGCACGTATAGGCAAGCAACTATATGAAGGTGGCGTTGATCTAGAAGGGTTTCAGAACTGTCTGGATCATAGTAATCAAAAAATCTACTATAACGGTGACATTACAACAGTCCAAAGCTTTAGAGAAATGGCGGAACGATTCCCGACCGTTGATCACTGGCTCATTGGGCGTGGACTTATAGCCGATCCTTTTCTACCACAAATGATAAAAGATAACACTACAGAATATCCAGAAGATAGATGGGAGATCTTCAGTAAATTCCATGACACTTTATTTTCTGAATACGAACAAAAGTTAAGTGGTGCTAAACACGTAATCATGAAGATGGCTAGTTATTGGGAGTATTTTGCCCAATCACTTCCTAACTCAGAAAAAATTGTCAAAATGGTAAAAAAGACAAAGACCATTGAAGACTATGACAATGCGGTAGCAAAAGTTTTCGAAATCGTTCGAGACGATTGACATACCTTTACGTTCTTTAGACTTTTAACACATCACTAAGTATTCATTTTTATATTCTCTTATTTACTAATATATCTTTACTATTTTTGCGATTGAAGATTTCAATACAAACAATTTTGGATAGAATGAGTTACGTTCTTGAAAAAATAGTAATATAATGCTAATTCAATAAAACTGAACCTACATAATGTCTAGAGAAATAAAATTAGGAGCCTTTGCATTCATCGTGCTGATTGTTAGCATTTGGGGATTCACTTTCCTGAAAGGTAAAAATCCATTGAAAAAATCATTTACATTCGAAACTGTCTACACTGATGTAACATCTTTATCTAAGTCGTCGAAAGTATTCATCAACGGATACGCGGTAGGGTCTGTTCTTGATGTAGAACTAAATGAGAAAAACCTTAAAGAGATGATCATATCATTTAATGTGGAAGGTGATTATAAAATACCAAAGAATGCTATTGTAGAACAAAAAAATGACGGCATCGTCGGAGGAAAAGTACTGAGTATAACTTTTGACAAGCAATGTACAGGAATAGATTGTGCTCAAAAAGGAGATAGATTACAAGGTAAAATCGTAGGGCTAATAGGCTCAATGATAGGTACTGGAGAAGTAAAGGAATATGCTTCCGCAATAGGAACTGAATTAAGCAACGTCGTCTCAAATATAGGATCTGAGGACGGCGAAGGTGCTATAAACAAAACTATCTTGGATCTTCAAAAAACAATGGAGAACATGACAAAGTTGACTGAGACAACTAATAGAATTATGAATCAGTCGGCAAAAAGTCTGACGACGACCATGAAAAATATGGCCTCTATCACTGGAAATCTTGCAGAAAGTAATACTCAGATTACAGCAATGCTAGAAAACTTCAATCAAGTAAGTGCTCAGTTAAAGGATGCCAATGTCGGAAACACAATTACTTCTACAACAAATACACTAGAAGAGGCTAAAAAGGCAATGACTCAGCTACAAGGGACAATCACAAATGCTGATAACGCAATGACTAATCTAAATTCGTTGATGACAAAAGCCAGTTCTGGAGATGGAACACTCGCTATGTTGTTAAATGATAAAGAACTATATAATAATCTATCATCTACAACAAAGAATCTATCATTTTTACTTCAAGACTTTAGACTCAACCCAAGTAGATATGTAAAAGTATCTGTCTTCGGAGGTAAAAACAAAGATCCGTATGTGAAGCCAGAAAATGACCCAGCTTTCGAAAAAAACTAACCACATTATCTCATTAGCAAACTTCTTTTAAACTATTGTTGATATGAATCTTAAACAGCCTCTAACGCTCAGCGATGAATTTAAGGCTGTTATTGATCAACTAGAACATACCAAGGACAATTTGTTCATCACAGGACGAGCGGGAACTGGTAAGTCCACCCTACTTCAACTATTCCGTAATACGACACGAAAAGTAAGTGCAGTTCTAGCCCCGACCGGTATAGCTGCGCTTAATGTAAAAGGCCAAACGCTTCATTCGTTTTTTGGGTTTCCACCTAAAATGATCAATAGATATGATATCCAGAGGAGGAAAAACTGGAGAATGTATACCAAGTTGGATATTATCATAATTGATGAGATCTCAATGGTACGTGCTGACATGCTTGACAATATTGATATTTTCCTGAGGGTAAACAGAAATGTAGATGCCCCATTTGGTGGTGTCCAGATGGTATTTTTTGGTGACCTTTTTCAGCTCCCTCCCGTTATTGCAAGTGACTTCGAAAAAAGGCATTTTGTTACCCATTATGAGAGTCCATACTTCTTCTCCGCTGACATTGTGACTAAGACAGACTTCGAATTTTCGATGATAGAGTTGCATCAGGTTTTCAGGCAGGATGAAAGGAAGTTTATTAATCTACTAGATAGTATACGTTTAAATCATTTTGATTACGACGATATGGAAGAGCTCAATGAACGTGTTGTTGATCTACCAGATGATGCTGCGTATTATATCACACTCACGAGTAGAAATAAAACCGCTGAAGAAATCAATACGGAAGAAATTAATAAATTAACAAGCGAACCGTTCACATATACAGCAAATCTGACGGGAATGTTTAACCCTAGACTGTTTCCTACTGATCCTGTACTAAAGCTTAAAGTAGGTTCACAAGTCATGTTTCTTAAAAATGATCTTCAAAAAAGATTTGTCAACGGTTCTATTGGTATAGTTAGAGACTTGACGCCAAATAAGATCGTAGTTTCTGTCCTTGATGGTTATGAAGACACTAAGACCTTCGAATTAGAAAAATGGGAATGGGAGATAATCAAATATAGTAACGATCCAGCTAATCCTAGATCTATATCAACTGATACGGTAGGAACATTCAAGCAGTATCCAGTAAAGTTAGCTTGGGCGATTACCATTCACAAGAGCCAAGGTAAAACATTCGATAAAGTCATTATCGATCTAGGTGGGGGGGCATTCGAATATGGCCAAACTTATGTAGCGCTCAGTAGGTGCCGAACTTTTGATGGCATCATACTCAAACGACCTATCAGACCACAAGATATAAAGGTGGATGAGCGCGTAAGAGATTTCTATGAGACGAAGAGGTATTATTCCTAAATAGTTGTGAGCACACCTAATATCGTGTCTGCACACCTCAAAGGTGCATGACACTTAATAGTTCAGCGGTACACATTATTCGTTCACCTCAGATTTTATACTCTAGTATTTCACGAGTAAAAAATACCAGACACTCTTCGAAATGTCAGGCATACCAAATCCGATTATAATAATTCTACTTCAAATAATTAACAGCTATCACATCCTTCAAACCACTACGTTTTTGGGTATCTGTTTTAATTCGATCAATACTGATCCCTTTAATTTTAAGATATGATACTGCCGCACGAAGTCTGTTCTCAGCTAATTTACTACCCATTGCATTATCACTAATATGATGGGACGTTAGTAATACTTTAGCTCCTGTATCAGACTTTAAGTATACTGAGATTTCATTTAATTTATTGATCATAGCTTTATCCAATGTCGCGAATCCAGCTTTATAGTTTAGCAAAACCTTTTCACTAGAAATAATGGCATAGTTTCCATTTACCATTTCTTCATTTTGCTCAACTTTTTCAGTCGTAGCAATTATAGCAGGTTTAATTTTTAGAGCCTTCTCAAGCTTATAGCCCTTCATGTAAGATCCAGGAGCATCTCCTATAAAATACTTAATCTTGTCGCCAGCCAGTTCAACTTTTACGGGTTGACTATTATACAAGATTATCTTCTCATTTTCTGACGTGGAAAGGGTTGCATCTTGAGCCGACAATGATACAGAGACAAATACTAGTGCTAATGCATAAGCACTTAAAGACTTTAAGTTGTTCATAATGTATTAGTTTTGTAATGAACTAATATTGGGTTTACTATTTGCTTAAATCGCGTTCAGGGGGCATTATCCATAAACAGTAATGAAAACTTCTTTTATTCCATGAACTTTAACTTCAGAAGATGGACATCAAGGATCCTTCAACAAAAATACAACGAACAGTAAACTAATAATATTACTCAACTAATCCTCTGCCTTCCTTATTCAATTTTCCAGAGTCGATTAACTCTTTCATCAAATTATCAAGAACACCATTGACAAACTCTTTACTCTTATCAGTACTATAAGATTTTGCAACCTCGACGTACTCATTCAGAGTTACTTTCGCAGGAATTGTAGGAAATTCCAGCAATTCGCAAGTCGCCATTTTCAATAATATCATATCTATAATAGCGAGTCTCTCGTGATCCCAATTCGTTAGAATAGGTTGTATTTTCTCTAATAACGCTTGATCTCCCATTATAGTTCTCTTCAAGAGAGATTCCCCATATTCCTTAACTGTTTCATCATCAGGAAAGTACTCCTTCAAGAAGGTTACTCCATCAATTGGCAATGCTTTAAAGACTTTTTTGATAGATCCTATAACTAACGATTTATCATCGATCCAATTCAAATATTGGTCGCCTATTACATCATTGAACAACTCATTTTTTCGACAGAATCTGAATAACTCAAGTAAAATTTCTAAATGGTCTTCGTGACTTGTCTCCTTGGCTAAATATGCAGCATATGCTTCTTCTTTAGCAAATTCATTATAGACCTTTTTAATGTGATCTCTATCTATTATTGCATTAAAAGATTTCTTTTCGAAGGCCTTATTCAAGTCTGGATTATCTCGCAAACTACGTATAAGGTCATTTTCACATAGTTTAGCGGAAAAGAGTTTATCAGCTTCTGTAGGTAAATGCTTAGCCTTCTTCTTTAATTCATCCTCAGATGCCATTTTTGCAACCTGAACGAGAACAAATAGTGTAAATAAAAACACATTATAGCTTTCATCAATCATCCGCCAGTACCTCTGTTCACACGCTTTCTGAGTCAGAGCCTCGTCGGTACTATTGGCGTATAGTAATTGCATTACTTTTATTCTTACACTACGTCTGCTAAGCATTATTTCAAATTAACTTTTATATGTAGTCTAAACGGTTATCATGTTGAGAATACAAAACAAAATAAAATTAAAAAATCAAAAGGTGATTATAATCCCCTTTAATAAATTTATATATTAATATAATTTATAATACAAAGAAAACCATTTTTTCGATAATGAAGTGCAATTAACTATGAGAAAAAAAAGAATATATAAAATAGTCCGTAACTACTCAGATTGCCATATAAAATTAATATTGCATTCGGTGACTTCGCTGAGTTCAAATAAAGTCAAATAAGTTCAAATATGCTTATTTATGCAATACATTTCTCTCTCTTACTAGCTTTTGTTAAGCAGCATTTGTTTGTCTCGCAAGTCATCACCTGTGACATTCTTATATCACAAGCCCACCTATTAATTTACTACTCTTTTGCGATGATCCTGGCAAAATTACCTTATTCAAGAGATCACCGAAAAGAATGACTTTATGTTTCTCAGGCTATTATAACATATCTGTGCAATTACAATAGTGCACGCTAAAGCAAAAAAGAGAAAGAAATCACTTTCTTTCTCTTTTCTATGTATAAAATATTTTCTTGATAGTTACTTTAAGTATGCGTTCTTTATGACTTCATAGCTAGGCAATTTTTTCTTATGCCATTTGTACTCTATCTTACCATTATCCCAAAGCACTATTCCCGGATTAGACCTTACGATGGTCTTCAATAAGATATCATCTGCATTGTAATAATCAGCTTTGATTCCTGTTTCCCCTGCAAAATCATCAGCCATTACTTTATCGGCTCCGCCAAATACAATACTTACGGCATGACCATCCTTTTTAGCTTTCTCTAATAATGGCTTGATCAGATTCACATAATCAGCCTTCCAATTTTCGTCCCAGATATAATCCACGACTTCTTTTTCTACAGACTTAATCTCACCGACACTTCTTACTACCTGAGGGATATCTACTCCATCTATTGAAATTGTATCTGTTACGAAAGTAGTATCTTGTATAGTGACTATAGCCATTTTAGGTTCACCATACATTTTATGTGATACGATCATGAAGTTTTGACCAGCTTCAGGATCCAGATAATCATATGTCACCTCATGTCCTTCATAATCCTTTATATCAAAATCACTGATTTTAGTTGGTTTCATAGCTGGCTCAGTTTTAATCTGTTCTAGCACTGTCCACCCTTTGGCTTTTGCATAATTGGTACTTAACCCCGCATAATATTCAGCAGTAGGAATGGTCACAACTTCTTTTGTATTCGTATTTTCGAGAGTCCAATCCGTAATCTGGACACTTGCTGCAGCGTTTTCTTCCGCTTCTCTGATAGATGCTACATCTGCATCAATTCTAAATGGTCTGAAGTCTTCATGTGGTAAATCCCATATATAGTTACTGAAACAATAAAACAATAGACCCACAGTAGAAAGACCAAGAATAATCCAGCTCACTTTCTTAGAGAACCACTGATGCATATCTTCATGCTTGAACATAAAGAAAACTGCAGGAAATAACAATGCAATATCCTTGAAGAAACTAACCTTTGGTTCTAACTTTAAGAAATCACCGAAACATCCACAATCCGTTACTTTCATGTTATTGGCATTGTATTCCGTCCATGAGCCGAAACTAAAGAAATTACCATCGTTTGGTACATACCCAGTCAAGTAAGTGAATCCAGTCAAAAAAGTAAAGAATCCGACCAAACTTAGGAACAACCAACTAGTAAGTTTGCCCTTCACGCCCATGATAAGCATAAGTCCAAGTATGATCTCAAAAACAATCATCACCACTGAAAAGACAACAGAATAGTTATTAAACCATGGAAATATTGGTGCTATAAATCCAAACCAGGTGGGCTCAAATGTATAGGCAAATTCATTAAAGTACTGCTCCATCTTATAAGCTGTACCAAGAGGATCTACTGCCTTTACAAGTCCAGAAAACACAAATAGTGCTCCAGTGTAATTTTGTAAAAAAGTCATCAACCAAGACTTGTGCCCCTCTTTAAAAAAGAAGGCCGTAATGGCTGTTAATATTATTGCTGCGATGCCTACTCCGATGAGTAAACCTGATAATGTGATTGACATTGTTATGATTGTTTTTCTTCGTCTATTAATATCATTGCAAAAACTGCATAATTGATCATATCTAGATAATTTGCATCTAGACCTTCTGAGATGATAGTTTTGCCATCATTCCCTTCTATTTTCTTTACTCTCAATAATTTCATAAGGATGAGATCTGTTATACTGCTCACTCTCATATCTCTCCAAGCTTCACCATAGTCATGATTTTTGCTCGTCATTAAGTCTCTAGCTACTTTTATATAATGAGCGTATAAATCATCTACTTGATCAACTGGCATTTCTAGTTCTGAAAGATCGGTATGCTCTAATTGTATAAGTGCCATCACACTATAGTTGATAATTCCTACAAATTCTAAATCAATGGGGTCATCTACCTTGGCATGACCTTTTTCTTGTATACTGCGTATTCTTGAAGCTTTGATAAAGAGCTGATCAGTCAAACTAGAGGGTCGGAGGATTCGCCAAGCTGTCCCGTAATCTTTTGTCTTTTTTATAAATATATCTTTCGCGAGATCAGTCGCTTTTTGATATTGTTGTAGTGTTTTGTCCACTTAATTGTTTTTCCTGTATTGCCAATACAAATCTATGAAACTATAAACCTTTTTTGGCTAATAAATTGTTAATCTATTACAACTACTTTCAAACGATATGTTAACCAATTTTCAAAGGTTTAGTTTCTACCCTTCTTAGCTTAGCATTGTAGTTATTATCTTTATAGATTTCGTTGCCATCCATAATAAGAGACCTATCAAATAGTTTAGCTTCGAATTCTTGTGGTTTGATCTCATCGCTATTATCTATCAACAAGAGTAATCCACTATCAAGATCAAAAGTATAGATACCTGCACCATAATTTTGATCATAATACCCATAAGAATAGGTTTGATCTTCATTGAAATCAATCCACATACCAGCCAATTGACCCGGCTTCGTCATTGTCTTTCCTGTGAATACAAACTCGTATTCCCATAAATCCTTATCAAGTATTATATATGCCTTCTTTTCAGTCTGTTTATATCTATGATCAATGATCACTTTTGCTTCCTGCTTCATATCAGGAACATGATTCACCTTTACTTTTCCCATATTTTTCACGATAGTCAAAAGGGAGTTATCTGTAGTAATTACTGTTGTTTCTGGCTTTATAGGCTCAGCAGAAGTACTTGCGTTTGATGTCGATTTATCTTGTTTACAGCTAGAGGTAAATACAGTAATTGACATCAATAATATAAGAGAAAGAATATTTTTCATTAATAGATACTTATGTTTGTGGAATACTACCAAGGTACAAATATAATGCTTGAAGACTTTTTATCATATATAGTTGAAGAATTATCAATAAACAAAGCAGATAAACTGCTTTTAGCCGTCAGTGGTGGGGTTGATTCTATGGTAATGGTAGAATTATTTCACAAATCAGGGTTTAATTGTGAAGTGGCTCATGTAAATCACTCTACTCGGAATGGGCAATCTGATAAAGATGCAGCGTATGTAAAAGAGGCCTGCCTGAAAATAGATGTGCCTTGTTATATCAAAGTACTCGATTACGATTCACTATCAAAAGGCAATTTCCAATCTAATGCAAGAGACGCACGATATTCATTTTTCGAATCTATAATAGCTGAAAAACATATGGATTATCTTGCTACCGCTCATCACATGGATGATCGATGGGAAACTTTCGTTATGAATCTCAATCGCAAATCTGGGATTTCGGGACTAACAAGTCTAAAACCGAGAGTTGGTAGCATAATCAGGCCTTTATTGTGTTTCACGAAACAAGAGATCCAAGAATACGCTCATGAAAAAAAGATAGCTTTTGTAGCGGATGCATCTAATGACACCGATGATTATACAAGAAATAAGGTTCGACATCATTTGACAGAAGCGGCATCTGATATATTTCCAGGTTTCATAAAAAATGTCAATCAATCTATCAATAACTTAGAAAAGTCATATAACCTTATTGGCAGTCTTATCCAATCAGGGGGATTTGTAGATTATTCAATTTCAAGAGAGATTGTTGACATTGACAAAGTAAAAAGCATTGGTTGTGCTACCGAATTGCTCTTCCATATCATATCGCCGAAAGGATTCACACATTCTGACACTATGAATATGCTATCTACCGAATCAACGGGCTCTATGTTCTATTCCTCAACACATGAAGCGCTGTATGATCGTGGAAAATTGATCATTCGCACTAAAAGAGAAAAGATTGAGAATTCTATCTTAATCCACAAAACTGGAAACTATAAGCTTCAAGATGGAAGGTTACTCGTCTATTCAGAGAATAACAGTATTAGTAAGTCCGACAAATCCCTATACCTTGACAGTTCATATTTTGAAGGAAAAAAATTGAATATTAGATCCATACTACCAGGTGATAGATATTACCCAAAGCACATGGAAGGCAAATCAAAATCGGTTAAAAAGTACTTAAGTGATTTAAAAATTGACCGCTTCTCAAAAGAAAAAACACTTGTTATTCTAGTAGATAATAAGATAATCCAATTGTTACACTAAGGACTGAATCAATAATAAAGTTACATTCTTCTGCTTGATCTTTTTCCCTTCTTCTGCGTTAAAAATCCTCGCCTATGCGATGCATAGCTTACGTTTTTTGTCTTGAAGAATGAATAAATATCAGCACATAAAAATGTACTTTATTAATGTCTCATTCCTAAAAGATGAAACTACAGGATTTAGAATGAGAAATTAAGGATAAAAAGATAACTTTTCTCAAACCCACTTTAACAAGGAATTTTACCTCTTTAAAAAATACCTCATATTTCTCATATATAATTACTTAAATAGTATATATTGCACTTTATAATTTAATTACACCAATTTATTAACCTTTACATATTAAAACTATTTACACAATGAAAAAATTTATTTTAATGGTTGCTCTTGCAGCAACTTCAATGTTATCTTATGCGCAAGATTACACACCATTTGAATGGGATATCCTAAGATTTGGATATGCTATTCCATCAGGTGAAGCTTTAAGCTCAGGAATTGCAATAGGATCTGAAGCAAGATACAACGTAAACAATCAGATTTCTGTAGGATTAAGAACCGAATTCGCAATATATGGTGGAGGAGATGATTCTTCAGCGAGCATTGGTGCCGCTGGATCTTACGCATTAATGGGAGATTATTATTTCTCTGGCTCATCATCAAAGCGAGCTTTTGCTGGTCTTGGTCTTGGATTATTCTCTGGCGCATCAGTTACTGTTGGAGCTACTGAAGTTGGTGGTGGCACTGGATTTGGTGTTATCCCAAGAGCTGGATACGAATTTGGGCACTTAAGACTTTCCGCAGAGTATAACCTTGCGTTAAAAGAAGGTATAAGTAACTATATTGGTATTCATATAGGTCTTACTCTTTGGGGAGGATATCAAGGATAAAAATCACGATAATTAAAAACCTATGAGGTGATGGATTAATTTCTATCACCTCTTTTTTATGTAAACCTTTATCTAAGCTCAATTCTTGAGTCTCAAACGATCATTCGCCTACAGGTAAAAGAATGATTTTAACATGTCTTGTCCAAAAAAGCACTTACTTTTGTAGACCATATTCCTTTATAGTTTTTGGTTTCAGGAAATTCAGATACTTTCGCAATTACTATTGATTCCATAATACTTTCTAAATAAATATACTGATGAATACCATATCTAAAGACACATTCCAATTCTTAAAAGACATAAGAAAGAACAATAATCGAGAATGGTTTACTGAGAACAAGCCTAAGTATGTGTTGGCGCAAGACAATACAAAAACTTTTGCTGCTGAACTAGCTGAGCTGATGGCTGGTCATGATAATGTAGAAGGAGCCAAAGTTTTTAGAATATATAGAGATGTTAGATTTTCAAAAAACAAAACGCCTTACAAGACTAATATGGGTGTAGGTTTTGCCCGAGCTACGGATGCACTTCGTGGAGGCATGTATTTGAATATTGAACCAGGTAACACTTTCGTTGGTGGTGGATTTTGGAATCCGAACGGCCCAGATCTCAAAAGAATAAGAAACGAATTCACGGTAAATGCAGGAGAATTCAGAGATATACTTGCATCGGATGAATTTGTAAAGTATTTCGGAGTGCTAAAAGGAGAATCTCTAAAAACAGCTCCTAGGGGATTTGCAAAAGATCATCCAGATGTAGATCTCTTGAGAATGAAGCAATTTTTGATTGGTCGAGACTTCACTGACAAAGAAGCATTATCCAAAGATTTTGTTGCTCAGGTAAATGATACATTTAGAGCTATGCGTCCATTCTTCAATTTCATGAGTGATGTCTTAACGACTAATGAGAATGGAGAGAGTTTGATATAAAGGTGAAACATACTTGTAGTGCATTTTAATCAGTTATGTAGAAATTCCAAAAATAGACAAAAGCCAAAGGTGCTTGCAATTCATTGCGAGTTGCAAAAAAACTTTGCGCTAGCAAAATCAAAATAGAGAAGTAACACGTTGAAAGCACTAAAAGTACTTAATCAAAAATTACTATAAACACATAATCCTCAGTATTCAACATAGCGCCGACACACAACAACTATTCATTAACCTCACTATTCATTAACCTCACTATTCGTCTTTACCTTTATCGTTGCACCATTCTCGTTTTGCACATCAGAACTACTGCCAGTGTTGTTCAATAATTTCACGTTATCCATTGTGATTTTACCTAAATTGGAATTATTGAAGACACCATTTCCAGTTGTTTGTCCTATATTATTTCTAAGCGTTACATCTTTAAGAATCAGGAATTCCGAATTATATAACCCTCCACCTTTTTGATGTTCGATAGATCCACCATTAGCATTTCCTTTTTCAATAATCAGCGCTTCTATACTAGCTGAATCAATACTTGAGGTAGCAGAAACAACATTGTATATATTATCAGCAACATCATTTACCGGTCCTATATCTCCGGATAATATTGTAGGATATAGATTGACATTTTGATCTCCAAACAAAGGATTCCCTCCACTTTGAAATTCACCAATTAATGTAACATTAGACCTAATTCTGTAACTGGTTGTTCCATCACCATATTCTCCTAGATCGAACAGATATTTTGGGTCGTATCCATTGCTTCCACTTCCAAAGCTAGCTCTGCTCAACGGTGGCAACCATAAGTGGGTAATACCAGCGTCTCCCAATTCCACAGCTTTAGCAGACATGGTATCAGCCCAAGTATTTCCATCTGGCGTTTTTGGATAATCCCAGTACCAGCCTTGCATGAGTACGTCTTGAGCAAATGAGACAGTAGAAAAAAAAAATAAAAAAAGTAAAACTAGAATATTTCAAATTGGTTGGTATTTATTCAATCAGAAAATAACTGTTGAATGCTTTGGCTATGAGAATGTAGAGGATTTAGTATAGTGTTATAATCTACATTTAATTAAAAATCTAATTTTATAATTTCGCCTAACTCTTTTTTTAGTGATGGTTTCATGTAGATATAACTATATCTGCCATTATATGAGGATTGCAGGTATATTTTTTTTTCAGCCTTAGCTTTGTCAGCGATTCAGAGCGAGTTTAAAAAAATAAGGTTATCTAATTCTAGAAATATATGGGCATAGCGCTGCCACAGAATGGGATGTTGAGATAGTAAGAAATGTCTAATTCAATAATAATAGT
>JBLHWH010000105.1:0-21757 GCA_047628935.1 Halioglobus sp.
GGATCTTTTTTGTGATAAGGCGTTTTTATGCAAAAACATCTTTTTATGACTCCGACGCAAGCATCGGAGAATTTAAGTATTAAATTTTCATTAATTTCAATTGACAGAGCTCTTCCTATCGTAGTTAGACTACTCAAGCCATCTACATTTGTTAAATTTTCATTATTCATTATCCTTAAGCGTCCATCAACATTGGCAACATTGGCAATATTTGAAAGGTCTGAAAGGTCTGTTATATCAGACGTTACAAAATTTGAATAAGCAATTTCTAAATTTCCACCTATAGTAGTAACAGCAGCAGGATCAAAAGCACCCACATCAGCTTGAGTTTACAATATTACATCTTGCCCAAAAGAATCAAACTGAACACCCATCAAAAAAATAAATCTATATATCCTCTGAAAATAAAAAGCCTTCATTGTAATGATTGTGTGATTTAAAAAAGAAAAATAGGGCATATTATCGAGTAAAAAAAAATCATCCTTCAATTCAGCTTTATTGGCAAATTGTTATTAATATTTTTAGTCCAATATTTAAGAAATTGTAAGCAACGTAATGAATATTATGATAACAACTCACGCATAAATATTTCGTCAGATACAATCTCTTAACTCTACGAGGAGAAATAATGAATCATTATACTTTTCTAAAATACGATGATACTTCTGAGATCTTTGGTGCTTAAGATCTTATTCCTAAAAAACATGTCCCTCTTTCACCATTTCCAATAATTCAATCAACCTCTTCTAAAATCAACTCGCTTTCTATCCACAATATTTATCTCCTATCGAATCGATAGAATACTTTCCCTTGTCAAGCGTAAAAGGCCTAACTCTGACCTTGTTGAAGGTAACTTTACCCCTTTATTGTGTTCGCCATGTCATGCGTACAACTAAAAAAGCCAGCTCCAAATGGAAGCTGGCTCATAGAATTCTTCTTTAATACAAACTATTGCACATCGAAGGCAACATCTTGCACACCAGTATTTCCTTCTGCATCTGTCCCTGTGACAGTGATACTATATGAACCAGCTGTCGTTTCAGGATCAAAAGTTAAATTCACATTCAATTCATGCGAAGTCTCACTGTCTAATGTTGTGATCGTTTGATCTAATCCTAAATCAGACATGATGTTAACAGATCTAAGCTCTGTCTCGTCAGTGATCGTCGCAGATACTGAGATAGTGTCTGTAATACTATAAATCGTCCCTCCTGCAGGTGCTGTGATACTCACAACAGGTGAAGTACTATCATCATCTCCACAAGATGTTCCAATCAATCCAAAGGCTAACAATATCGCCGCAAATTTTAATTTAATCATATTAATATTTATTTTATTTAATTATTCAGCTATCAAACGAATCAAAAATGAATATCGCACCTTGAAATGTAATTATTAATAATATTTTAATCCTAGACCCTTCATGTGTTTGTGCTGAAGATAGGATGACTAAAAGTGGACTAAAAGTGGTGGATCAACTTGCCTAAAGTACCATATCCAAACAGAATTGGCATAACAAATTAATCATGTAAAAAATCTGTATGACGGTAGACAAAACATATTTCATTAATTTTGCCTTATGGCCTCAAAAAAACGTCCAGAGATAATAATTCAAGGAGCGAGAACAAACAACCTGAAGAACATTTCATTGCGTATTCCGCACAACAAATTTATAGTTGTCACTGGAATATCGGGATCGGGAAAATCAAGTCTTGTATTTGAAGTCTTAGCCAAAGAAGGACAACGTAGGTATTTTGAAACGCTACCCTCTTTTGCTCGGCAGTTTATGGGGAAGCTGAATCGACCTGATGTAGATAAAATAGAAGGGCTGAGTCCAGTGATTGCCATTGGACAACATACAACAGGAATGCATGCGCGTTCTACAGTTGGTACCATGTCAGATATCTATGATTTGCTGCGATTGTTGTATGCAAGAACTGGAAAGACAGATAAAGATATTGCCCTTTCTCGCGCCCTCTTTTCGTTTAATTCAGTAGTTGGTAAGTGCAAGCGTTGCAGTGGTATTGGTAATGAAGAACAAATAGACCTTAATCGTCTTATCATCCATCCAGAAAAATCAATTAGAGAGGGAGCATTGGCGCCAACACTACCCAATGGGTATATCATGTACTCTCAAGTAACTATTGATGTGCTAAATCAAGTATGCGAAGCTGAAGGATTCAGTGTTGATATTCCATGGAATGAACTTACAGCCCTGCAGCGTGAGATAATTTTGCATGGAAGTGATAAAATCAAAGTGCCTTTTGGAAAGCACAGTCTTGAATCCCGGTTGAAGTGGACAGGGATTAAGGCCAAACCTCGGGAAGAAGGATATTATAAAGGAATGATTCCGATAATGTCTGATATTCTAAGAAGAGATAGAAATGCCAATATTCTCAAGTATGTGCATGCGGTAACCTGTCAAGATTGTAATGGGACTAGATTGAATGGCGATGCTTTAAGTGTTACTGTCCATGGGAAATCAATAGCGGAAATAGTGACCTTGGAATTGAATGAACTTAAATCGTGGATTCAATCAAATAGTTGGGGAGTTGTGGCGAAAGAAATTATCCATAAAATTGAAGCTCAAGTTGATTTATTGGAAGATTTGGGATTGGGTCATTTGACTTTAGATCGCTCCTCAAAATCACTTCATTCTAGTGAGATTCAGCGTATCCGGGTGGCCAATCAAATTTTAGTTCCGTTAAGTGATGTCCTTTATGTTTTTGATGAGCCGAGTATCGGATTACATCGCGAAGAGAACAAAAGATTGATATATCATTTCAAACAACTTGTTAAAAAAGGAAATACTGTCATTGTTGTTGAGCATGACCTCAATACTATCACCAGCGCCGATCATATCATAGAGATGGGTTCAGGTGCGGGAATCAGTGGCGGAGAAATCATTTTTAATGGAGCATTCACAGCGTTTTCTCAACAAGAGAAATTGATAGATTCCAGCCCTACATTCAGAGCTATAAAAAACTTAACATCAAGGTCTTCTTCTTCTTCTTCTTCTTCTTCTTCTTCTTCTTCTTCTTCTTCTTCTTCTTCTTCTTCTTCTTCTTCTTCTTCTTCTTCTTCTTCTTCTTCTTCTTCTTCTTCTGAAATAAAAAACGGATTGATTCGTCTGATGGGTTGCTATGAAAGAAACCTTAATAACATAGATGTAGAATTCCAGCTCGGAAAACTCAATGTAGTAAGTGGAAGATCGGGTGCAGGAAAATCAAGTTTAGTGAAGGGGACATTGCTCAAAGTAATAAAACAGCACCTGGGGGTAGAAGATGGTGAACCAGCCAAACTGAGTAGTCATGAAAATATTGACGCCATCAATAAACTGATTTTTATAGATCATTCCCCAATAGGAAAAACACCACGAAGTAATCCAGCAACTTACCTAGGAATCTCAGATCACATTCGTGACATCTACGCTAGTCTACCAGAATCCAAAACGCAAGGATTCACCAAATCTCGATTTTCATTCAATACTTCGAGTAGCCTCAGCACAGGCAAAGGAGGAAGGTGCCAGTCATGTCAAGGTGCTGGAAAAATTCAGATAGGCATGCATTTCTTGGGTAACGTGGACTTAGTCTGTGGCACATGCAATGGTGATAGATTCAATGAAAAAACACTGCTGATAAAATATGAAGGACTGTCCATTGCAGATGTTTATAAACTATCAATAGACGAGGCCGCTTCCTTATTTTCAGATCAGAAAAAGGTACTTATTGGTCTTAACATATTGCAAGAGATTGGTCTTGGATACCTAACATTAGGCCAATCCTCAACAACACTTTCGGGTGGAGAAGCTCAGCGTATCAAAATAGCAAATCAACTACAGAAAAAGGATACTGGAGATACATTGTACGTGATTATTGAACCAAGTATTGGATTACACCATGATGATATTCATTCTCTCCTTCAACTGTTTGATAAAATCAAGCAAAAGGGCAATACCATCGTGTGTATTGAGCAAGATGAAACTGTTATTGGCTGGAGTGACTGGCATATTGACCTCGACCTCGGCTCCGCTCGGTCTACCCATCGGTCTACCCATCGGTCTACCCATCGGACACCGAGCGAAGCCGAAGTGACAGATGAGATTATATTAAATAGTGTTACCACCCATGCACTTAAAAATATTGATGTTTGTATCCCGAAAAATCAGTTGACTGTTGTAACTGGAGTTTCTGGAAGTGGTAAGTCATCTTTGGTATACGATACCCTGTTTGCTGAATCCAATGCCCGTTTTACGGAGTCGTTATCCACATATAACCGAAGTTTCCTTCAACAAAACAGTGAAGCTAAAATAGCTTCTTTCTCAGGTTTGGGACCAGCCATTGGGATCAACAGAAAGGGAGGATCCCCTTCGAAACGATCAACGGTTGGTACACTGTCAGGTGTATATGATGCCCTTAGATTGTTGTATTCAAGAATTGCCCAACACGAAGGAGAAGTCTATACAGCCCAACACTTCTCTTTCAATCATCATATGGGTGCATGTCCCGAATGTGAAGGCCTCGGTGTAAAACGTAAATGCGATCCTGATGAGGTAATCGTTTCTCGGAATAAATCCATCTTGGAAGGCGCTATATCTGTTAATAAGGCAGTTGGTTATTACGCTGATGTGAATGGTCAATTCATTGCAACACTTAAGGAAGTCGCAAAACAACAACATTGGAATATCGAACTTCCATGGCAGGATCTGAAAAATGAGGTAAAAGATGTCATCCTATATGGAACCGGCAATGCGACCTGGGATGTCACCTGGAAGTACATGACCAAATCAAGAACAGGAACACAATCATTATCGGCAAAATGGCTAGGACTCTGCAATTATATTGATGATGAATATCAGCGAAGACTCCATAACAAGAACCTCAAAGGGCTGGAAGAATTATTGCACGACATAAAGTGTCCAACATGCCTCGGAAGTCGATTAAAATCAGAATTATTAAGTACAACTTTTCTTGGAAAAAATATTAATGAGCTTTCTCAATTGAGCATTGCGTCCTGTCTTGAGTTGATTAATCACCAAGACAAAAACGACGATCATAAAGTCGATGCTGTTGTTTTGGCAATTAGTAAAGTTGTTATACCCGCAGTCACAGAATCCTTGAAGACTATTGTCGATCTTGGGTTGGGTTATTTAACCTTGGATCGAGCAGTGAGTACACTTTCCGGAGGGGAACGACAACGGGTTACACTCGCAGGTCAATTGTCTACGCATCTGTTTGGCGTTACTTATGTTTTGGATGAACCAACAATAGGATTGGATGGAGAACAAGTTGCCGTTTTATCAAAAGCATTAAAAAGAATTGTATCGAATGGAAACACCGTGGTAGTGGTTGAGCACGATTTGTCTTTTATCCAAAATGCTGATTATCTAATTGAAATGGGACCACGTGCTGGAACTGCAGGTGGTGAAGTAATCTACCAAGGAAAGGTCACCGATATTGCCGCAGCAAAACATTCTGTAACCTATAGGTTGATCCAAAATCAGCATATTATACCTGTTAAAAAACAAAATACAAAAGGTGATTCCTTTGGCGTGAAAGGAGCATTTGCTAATAACCTTAAGGATATTGAAGTAACCTTTTATTCCCGTCAAATAATAGCAATCAAGGGTGTTTCTGGCAGTGGAAAATCAAGTTTAATTAAAGACGTGTTGTATGGCTCTTGGTTAAAGAAACGGCCAGTAGATTGTACTTCAGTGCATGGGTTAGATCAATTTGAAGAAGTATTACTCATTGACCAGGAAACTCTTACGCAAAGTAGATTGAGTACACCCGTCTCGTATACTGGAATTATTGAACAGATAAAGGTTATATTTTCGAAAACAGCGTTTGCAAAAAAAGCGGAGCTTAAGAAAGCTGATTTCTCCTATCAAAGCAAAAATGGAAAGTGCCTTACTTGTGCAGGGCACGGAAAGCTAAAAACAAGTATGGATTTCATGAGCGATATCTGGCTTACATGTGATATCTGCAAAGGAATGCGTTACAACGATAATATTCTAGCTTGCAAATTTGAAGCGCGTTCAATTGGTGAAGTATTACGCATGACCGTGCAAGAAGCGATTGATTTTTTTTATGCTGAGTCTAATCGAAGTATCGATTCAGGAGCTATTGTAGAAAGTTTAGATATCCTCAAGCGAGTCGGAATCGGCCATTTACTTTTGGGGCAATCTGGTAATACATTATCTGGTGGAGAGGCCCAACGTTTGAAACTGGCAACTTCAATGATGCATAGTTCGACTAGGCTCAGTACGAGAAAGCAAAAAGGCGCAACGCTGTATCTCTTTGATGAACCGAGTACCGGACTTCATTATTTTGATATTATCCAATTAATTAAGGTTTTTCAATCGTTAGTTGAGAGAGGTGATTCCGTACTTTTCATAGAACACAACAGCACTTTGATTGAATCTGCAGACCAAGTAATTACGCTAGGTCCAGGTAGTGGTGAGAGCGGCGGAGATATCATAGTATGATACTAGATTAAGGTACGCTAATCGGAATTCAGTTAAGTTTCAAGAAGAAACATTTATAGGGATATTCGCAATTAGCGAAATCCCTTGAAGCTAATAGTTTTCACCTCTCTTCTTCTGAATAATTACCCCATTTTTGGTTGTTTTTTAGTAAAAACAGTGCAATGATTATAAAACTATCATTGCCGCTCGCCGCTGCCGGCGTTCATTTCTTTCTTGAAAAAGAAACTACGAGCGTTTGCTTTGCAAGCCACTCTTCAATCAAAGAACGTGCGTTAGCTACGTTAGCCACACTTATATCAAGGTTTTACCCAGCACTTCACCTAACACATAAAACTATAAAAATAGATCTTTTATAGTTTTATGTGAGGCTGGGTATTTACTTCGTAAGCCACCCTACGCACTTTCCAGAACCAAATTTTCTAAACATATCTAAACTCGCCTCCGCCAAGGCTACAGCTCAAACATAGATTTGTTTTTAACGAAAATTTGGCCCAGAAAAACTATGCTGACTAAGGCCGTTTTGAAAACCTGCAAGTACAAAATTAAGAAGTAGTATAACGATCTATCTAATATGGCTTACTTCTGAACACCCTTTTATATACGATTAAAAAACATGAAACAACGTCAATATCTTAGCTACCCTATCGTATAATTTATCTTTTTAAATATTTTATTGTTTCAATAAGATTGCTTGATTGATCATAGAATTTAATTACATAAAGTCCTGTTAATTCGTTTGTTAAGTCAATTTCACTAAACCAGTATAATTTTCCAAATAATATAATTTTCCCTTCTACATTATATATTTGATAGTTTCCTTCAGTTGGCGATTTTATCCTTATCATTCCTGTTCCTGGATTAGGAAACATCTTAATTAGTGAGGAATTAACTTGGTTGTCATTAGAAGATATTGTTCCCAAAAAACCACTTCTTATCCAATCATTTATGGCAGTTGCTGTGTACTCAACATTCCAATTCAAATAGTTCATTCTATCCAATTTTTGATAATATTCATTTCTATCCTCTAAGTCAAGAACTTCCACAACATACCTATCAAATGAACGATTAGGGTCGGAATAAACAGAAGTAACTGTATTAGTAGCGCCAACTTCGCCAACTCCTCCTATCCAATCATCCAAAGAATAATTGGTGCCTGTGATATTAAAGTTGTTAGCGCTATTATCTTGTAATGCATAAGCATTATTGCTCATTAAAGATGTATAATCAGCATCAACCATATGAACCATCAAACCACTGCCTAATAGCTCTTGTGTGAGTTCATTGTTTGTTATCGATACATTGGTATTTCCGTTTAGATTATTCATTCGAAAAGCGACCGTATTTTCTAAATTATAAAAAATATTTTCACTAACCATAAGGTCCCTATTTTCTCCTTTAAATGAAATTCCTTCTCCATTGTTAATTGGTGGGTGTGTTTGATGAATAATCAGATTCTTATTTACCACTCCATTGTCCCAATCGTTAATCGAAATATTCCATGCTAATGTTCTATTTGTTGGCTGGGATAAACCAGATGAAGTAATGACATTATCACTAAAAGAAATATTTTTAAAACGGTGTGATGCTGTTTCATCATTCCCTCCCATACTGATTGCTACTTCACAGTCATTGTAGAAGTTATTTTCAATTGTTATGTCTGCAGTACTCCCTGGTTCTGTAGCAGTCCATTTATTCCCAATACTTGACGGTCGGTGGAAAGCATTGCCTCTGAAAGTAACATCTTGAACATGAGAAAAATAGGTATGGTGATTAAAAATAGTGGCTTGTCCATTTTCTTTTCCATTTGTACTATAAGATTGAATGTGCCAACCATTGTGATCAAATATGTTCTCGTCAAGAAGAATGCCGCCTGTTATATTGTTTGTATAAAGCCCCTGTGAGTGAGAGATAGTACTGTAATTGTTTCGTAAGACATTTCTTCTAAGTCTGATATTTTTGAGAAACCCAGATCCTTGGATTACGTTTCCTTGGTAAAAGCTGAATGTGCAACCCTCTATCAAAATATTATCAATCGTATAATTATCACCCGTATAAAAGTTAAAACCACTAGTACCATCAGCATTAATATAGTCCGCTGTATCATCTGGATTTCTAGTGTGCGCATAAAACGAAAGTCCGATTAACCACAAGTGTTTTGTATCATGACAGCATCCATTAATACCAGCGGCGGGCCCCGTTTTAAGTAACGGTGGTTGATTACCCGATCCATAAGAAGCATAAACCATAGGCCTAACAAAAGAATTGCCACTCTTACTAACAAGACTTTCAAAAAAAACGTCGCCTCTTTTAAGAAGAATCCAAACGGCTTCGCCATTAGAAACCTGACTTGCCGCAGCTGCTATTGTTAGAAAAGGATTAATGGGTCCTACAGGTAAAATAGGATCACTTCCAATTTCACCTGCAGTATTAGAATAGACTACACCAGTATCATCATCTCCAGCATTACTTACATATAAAATTTTCGTGGTATTCGCTACATTCAATATGCTCCAACCATTCGAATCATAAGGGTTTTCTATAACCTGCCCATGTACTGTTGATAGCATGAGAAAAACTGTTAGAGTGAGTACGATGTCTCCACTTTTGATGTATAAAAAGAGATTGTATATTTTGGTCATTTAAATATATTCAAACTAAATTTTAAAATTGAATGATATGTATATTATAGATCATTACTTAGCCACATTCGCTGCTCCAAGTAATATTTCGACAGTGAAGTAATATACAGAATCCTAACTCGCACCGAGCTATAAGGCCTTAAACCGGGCAACTTCATTGCTGCATACTTCGACTAGGCTATGCACAAGAAAAGGAAAAGGCACTGCATTATTTCTCTCCGTTGAAAAGAGTATTTGGCTTCATTATTAGTATATCCTAAAATTATTTAGAACGCAACCACAAATCGAGTCAATCCGTCTTCCTCAGCCGTATATAATTCCAGCTTTCCACCGTGATTATCTACGATCTCTCGACAGAGCATTAGACCAATTCCTTGTCCGCTAGTCTTCGTGGAAAAGAAAGGTGTAAACATCTTTTCTTTGGCTGAGCTGTTAAGTCCTGGACCATTATCGACAATAGAAAACACAGCAGGATTGGAGTTAGATTGGACAACTATCTTTCCATTACTACCAATAGATTCGATAGCATTTTTGAGCGCATTGCTGATTACCCTTTCAATCTGAGCGGCATCGAGCATTACTGAAATGTCTTTCTCTTTTAGCTGATATTCAAAATCAATATTGTGATGTTTGGCAGAAGCCTCCCATGGTTTAGAGGCATTGAGGATTAGCTTATTAAGCTCATAGCTGGACTTCTTGGGTTGTGGAAGCCTTATAATATCTGCAAAGTTATCGATGAATTTGGCTAGACTCTTATTTCTACCAATTGCCAGATGCAGAGAATCTTTCAACTCTGGATCCGCTTCCGAGTGATCAAACCCAAATTCCGCCACCGTCCCAATAATAGAATTTATAGCCCCCATAGAATTGTTGACCTCATGCGCCATCATCCGGATGACTCTACCGTAGGCTTCTTTTTCTGATTCCAAGATCTCGGTGGTCAGATCTGCAATAATGATAAACTTCCTTGGGAAGCCTTTGTGAATCACACGATCTACCTGACAACGATATTTTTCATATCCATTTTGAGTAAGTAGTTTACTTTCTCCATATTCTAGATTGATGATCTGAGAGATTAATGGATGCTTATGATTTGCTAGCAATGTTCCTTTATCCATAAGTTTAAGCTCAAGGATCTTAGCTGCTGTTGGATTGACATCCGATATCTGCCCATCAAAATCCAAGATAATAATGCCAATTGGTGAGGCTTGGATAAGTTTTTCTAGAAAATAACTTTGCTCTACCGTCTTGGTCTGTTCTACTCTCAGTGTGTCTATCATCTGGTTATAAACACCAATGAGTTGATCCATTTCGGTAGCACCTGTTTCTACATATTTGACAGTGAAGTCTTTGTTGGCCAGTGCATTTGTCCCAGTCTTCATCAATTCAATTGGTCTAATAAGCTTCCTAAATAGACTAAAACTTAATGCTAATGTTATCACTAATATGAATTCACTCGCGATAAAATACCACTTGCTATAATCCGCTAATATCCAATAAAAAGCTACTCCAAGTAACAGATGCAAAATCCCAATAAGTAGAAAATATCTAACTCTGAGGCTCATGTGGAATGTTATGTTTTTCTAGTCGGCGATAGAGAGAACTCCGTGTGATTCCCAATGATGCCGCTGTCTTACTGATAGAATGATGATGGTAAGCTAACGCTTTTTTGATCATATTGATTTCCATATCTTGGAGTGACACCTTACCTACTGCAGGTAAAGATACAGATCCAGAAGATACTTGAGAAGAAGAATATTGCTGAAACTCCTTGACGGATAGAGTCTTCGCTCCCATATTGAGAAGGATAGATCGTTCTATCATATTTTTTATCTGACGGATATTTCCAGGATAGGTTTGATTTTTTAACCATGTCATCGTGCTATCATCAATCAACGGATAGTCGATATCATATGCTCGACAAGTAGATTTCACGAAGTGCTTGACCAATAACGGAATGTCTTCTTTCCTTTCTCTGAGTGCAGGCAAGTGTATGGTGATCAGATTGATCCTATAAAATAGATCTTCCCGAAAAGCACCCTGATTGACCATTGATTGAAGGTCTTTGTTGGTGGCGCTGATGACTCTTACATCAGATTTTCTGGTTTGACTACTGCCTAATGGTTCGAAAGTTTTTTCTTGCAGAGCTCTAAGTAATTTGACTTGATTCTCTAGTGGTAATTCACCGATTTCATCAAGAAATATTGTGCCTTTGTGCCCTTTCTCAAATCGACCAATACGATCAGCTATTGCACCAGTAAAAGCACCCTTTTTATGCCCAAACATCTCACTTTCGAATAATGAGGTAGACAAACCACCAAGATTGACCTTCACAAATTCATTATTGGCTCTTTTGCTCATCTCATGGATGGCTTCTGATATCACTTCTTTACCAGTTCCACTTTCTCCAGTGATCAATACACTGGCATCAGTTTTAGCAACTCGAGTTGCAATGTCCATCACTTCTAGAAATTCTTGACTAATGCCTATTATATGTGGAAAATTACCCGCCTGTTCAGAATCTCCGAATCTCGACTTAGTTCTTAGTATATTCATTGGGCTTAACGCCAAAATATCCGCTATCGATTTTACCAAATGATCATTATCCCATGGCTTCGCTAGAAAATCTCTAGCACCTATTTTCATTCCTTCTACGGCCAATTGTACAGTAGCCCAACCAGTCAACAATATCACGGGCATATCTTCATGGTCCTCTAATATTCTAGATAGCAAAGCCATCCCTTGCTTACCAGTTGTATTTATGGTGAAGTTCATATCTAACAAAATGAGATCAGGTTCGAACTCTACTATAGTTTCCAGTGCTACTGATGGATGATTGACAGAATGAGCGGTGTACCCTTTCTTTTTCAGAAGGAGTCTCAAGCTAGAGCATACGGCTTGATCATCGTCTATGATTAGAATTTTAGCTTTGGACATATATATTATCTGAAGCAAATATAGTTAGTTAATAATTTTTGAAGCTGAAAGGCTTTAAAAAATGCTGAATCGTTCATTTGCTAGAATCTCTAAACTGCTTTATAACTTTGGTACTATAAACTTCAGACAGGTCAAAATAATACAGCAATTTTTACATTTTTACATTTCAGCAATTTTTACATTTTTACATTTTTATATTTTTACATTTTCACATTTTTAGCATTTCAGCATTTCAGCATTTTCTCGATTCAAACGACTCCGCAATTTTAAAAATCACTCTTCATGCAAGGCTGTAGATGGATGTATCCTAGAAGCTTGCCAGCTCGGTTGCAATGCACAGAGTATCACCAATACAAGAATGATCAAGGCAGACATTGCAATTGCATAATACATATTGATCGGTGCTAATGGTCCAAGTTTTAAGAGCGGTACTTGAATTGCGAAGAATACACCAAGGAGAATTCCTATCGACGCAAGAATGATAATTTCTAATACGAATTGCTTTTTGATATCAGAACTGTGCGCTCCTATTGCCCTTCTTAGACCTATTTCTCCTCTTCTTTTATTGATATTGTACCATAAAACTCCAAACAACCCAAGTGCAACATTTATGCACAGGAAACCACACATACTCATAAGCATAATCATAGGGATCCATGTGTCAGCTGCATTTCTTTTTCTAGATTTATCCAAATCACTAATGATAAAATTGTCAGCTTTCGTAATGCTTCGGATAAGCTTATTTATTTTTTCCTCATACACGACATTAGTACCTGGTGTCATATTAAGGATTATATGATTTGATAATTTACTGTCCACTTTTTCTTGCCGGAATACAATTGGTTCATTTTCAGAAAACTGTCCCTTGTACCTGTAAGCTTCTACTACACCGACTATTTTGTGCTCTCCGAAAAGGATAATCATACTGTCCAACATACTTTTATTTGGGAAGTACTTTTCCATGAAGGCCTTATTAACAATCATTGGTGGATATGCAGCGGCTAGGTCTTCTTCATTAAACCACCTCCCTTCTCTCATAGTTAGTCCAAGGGCATCTTTATAATCACTGTCTGCACCAGCAACTAAGCTGGCGATGCTAAACCCCATGCCGTCTTGTGATGTCCGATTTGTGCTTCCTGAGTATGGGTATGCTGAACTTGTAAATGATAAATCCTCCACATTATCCATTTGAAGCAATTCAGATTTTAAGGTAGATCTCAAATTGATAATTTCTAGACTATCCTTCTGTCTGAATGTTTCTAGATTAACTAGCCATTTGTTCTTTGATTCAAATCCCATTGGTTCTGTGAACATTCGGAAGTTGTATGTAACGTAGGATAGTACCGCAAATAAAACAAGGAAGGCAAGGAATATCTCAAAAAGAATTAATGCGTTGCTTCTTCTTTTGTTCCAGATAAGTTTAAATATATGTTTGATCATAATTGCTTTGATTTCAGGGCGTTGACGATATGAGTTTTTGACATTTTCCAGGCAGGAAGAAGTCCAGAAAGTATTCCAAATACAAGACAGATAAGAACGCTATAAATGAAAAATTTATAATCAACCCCAAGCCTCATAGTACCTAAATATTTACCTTCATTTAAAATGTAAATTGCTATCAAAACCAATATTAAACCTATCAATCCACCTAACAAGGTTTGAATAATATTCTCGAACACGAATTGTGTCAGAATATCCTTACTTGTAGCTCCAAAAGCTTTCCTAACTCCAATTTCTGACGATCGATCCATGATTCGGCTCACGTTGAGATTGATAAGATTAAGTACAGGTAGAAGTATGAATAAGAACAATAACCCAAAAAGTATTTTTTTCATTATACTTAAGCTTTTCTCTTCATCTTGGTCGTAATAAATCATTTTTGCATACAACTCAGTATAGCTAGCCGGAGTCACTTCTACTTCATTGTAATCAGGGATTAGGTTTTGATCTATT
The DNA here is from genome assembly GCA_047628935.1 of Halioglobus sp. Lineage (GTDB taxonomy): Bacteria > Bacteroidota > Bacteroidia > Chitinophagales > Saprospiraceae > CAJXUU01. The sequence goes on from JBLHWH010000105.1 coordinate 14,017, forward strand.
GTCTTGGCTGTATTTTCTATTTCTCCTTTTGCTTTTTGTAAGTCAGTATTAGGGTTCGTTTGAAAAATCATTGTATAACCGCCGAAGTACGGATCTTTATAAGATGACTCCGCATTGGTGTATGGGATAAACATTCCAGCGGTCAGATAATGTATTGTTAATCCTGGGGTTTCAACTAATCCAATTACTTGATATTGTTTACCATCAATATTAATTACTTCTTCCAACACATTGTCCTTTCTCCCAAAGTACTCCATGGCTAATTCATCAGAGATTACTGTGACTTGCGCGCCTTGTTCAACATCCGAACTATCATACGGTCTACCCTCCTTGAATTTAAAGTTGAACACATTCCAGAAGTGATGATCAGTGTAATTGGTTTTGATATTGATTTTGCTATTATTTAAATAGACATCATACCCACCATCATTACTGAATAGTGTCTCTTCCTTAATTGATTCCAACCCTCTGAAACTATTATTTAAAAGGTCTTTATCAAAACTACTTGTACTATTACTGCTGCCATTTTCCTTAATTTGATATGTAGTATCGTATTGGGTAGCACCACCTACAAGAATTGTATCTATAGTTGGAATCGTATCAAAGTATTTCATACTAAGCGTAATATTGGGCATAATGACGAGTTCGTCTTGATTTCCCATCGGCGCTCTACTCCCAAATTCCACCTGCATATATGAGGTAACTAACATCAATATCATCAGGGTGAAGCTAATACCAAAGAGTGTAATAAACGTAAAGAACTTCCTTCGATAAAGTACCCTCCATGCCAGTTTTATATAATTTTTAAACATAAGTTTTTGAATTTCGAATTATAAATGTTGAATCCTCAAAAGGTGCAAAGCTCGAATAGGTTAAGCTACTTGACTACCATCATACAACCTCAAAAGCCTGTGCGTTCTTTTGGCCATGTTCTCATCATGAGTCACCATGATGATTGTAGTTTTTAGTTCTTCATTGAGCTTAGTGAGAATATCCATTACTTCATTTCCCATGTGGCTATCTAGATTTCCAGTAGGTTCATCGGCAAGTAGAATAGCTGGTTCACCTACTATAGCACGAGCAATTGCTACTCTTTGTTTTTGGCCTCCTGAAAGTTGATTTGGAAAATGATCCATTCTATTTTTCAGACCTACAGATTCAAGAGCTGCCGCCGAGAGTTCTCTCCTTTCCTTAGCACTTACTTTTCTATAAAGTAAAGGCAACTCGACATTATCGATAACTGACAAGTCTGGGATCAGGTGAAAACTTTGAAATATGAAACCCAATTTTTCATTTCTAAATCTTGAAAGTGCTTTGCTATCGTAGTTGCTGATACTTTGCCCATCTACGATCACCGTTCCACTTGAGGGCTCATCAAGAAGACCGATAACATTAAGCAGGGTAGACTTGCCACATCCTGATGGTCCCATGATAGACACAAATTCGCCTTTCTGGATCTCAAGACTTATATTATTTAATGCAGTTGTTTCTATCGTTTTTGTGCGGTAGACTTTGTTGATGGATTGTAGCGTTATCATTATTATTATGTTTAGAGGATTTTATTTATTTCGTTTTTTAATATCTATTTCTCCGGAATACTTGAATGCTTTAATGAATGATTGAATGCTTTAGGATGTTGACAATATAAACATCTCATAAGTCAACATTATAAAGCGATTTTGCGATTCAAGCGATTCCGCAATTATATCTCACCACCAATCAGTGTTCTTAGTTCCCAATATGTGCTCCAGTAATTATTCAATGCCTGGATGTATTGTCTATATGTTTGGTCCTTTTCTCGTTGAGCTAAGGTAAGATCTGTGATACTTATGTTACCAAGCGTATATCGTTCATTACTAATATTGAATCTTTCTTCGGCGACTTCCTTTATCTCATCAAGAAGGGAAATATCACTTTGCGCTTGCAGAAATTGAGCAGCGATCGTTTTTACTCTATTTTCTAGTTCGAGAGATTCTTGAACAGTTCGTTGCTGGATATTCGCCTTATTGATGTTCGCTATTTTGACAGCTTGTTTCTTTCTACCCCAATCAACTATTGGCATTGAGACATTAAGTCTGACTTGTTGTTCGTCGAATGGATTTCTGTATATCTGATCTATGTCAGTCGATCCTCTAGCGAATCCAAAACTTGCGAATAGATTTGCATTGATCCCATATTGAGATTTGGTCCTTGCCAATTCTTGATCGCCTTCTAAGATTTCTCTTTCGTAGCGCTTTAGTTCTGGTCGATTATTGTTAGCCCGAGCTACTAAGTTGTCTATATCAAGTACAGCTGTTTTGGTCTGCTCTGGTAGGAGGCAGTTTAAAGTGGTAGATACTTCCTTCTTACCAAGAAAAGCATACAGATTTCTTAGCGATTGTGCTACTTCATTATTTGCTTGATTCTCTGAAAGGATAGCATTTTTGAGACTCATTTTCAGTTGTAAGAATTCATCTCTCGATGTCTTACCGAGTTCAAGTCTTTCTTTGGTGATTTCTATCAGCTTTTCATTTACACCTTTATTCGTTTGTGCTATATCTCTATTGGCCTGTGCCAACAATACATCAAAGTATAGACTTGTTGCTCTCCATTGAGCATCCTGAATGGCTATATTATATGCTAGATTGGCCTCTTCTTGAGCGAGTGGTATTATCTTTTTGTCCCATTTGAATCTATTGACTGCAAATAGAGGTTGGATAAATCCTACTCTTATAGGTACACCATTATACTGCTTAGTATCACTGGTAAAGTTGTCAAATCTCTGAAGATCTGTCTGCGCAAATACCTGACCTCCAGTAGCCGTTATATTTTGATTTCCAAATAGTGAAATAGACGAATTATTCTGAGTGATCTGTTGGAATGCAATCGATCCATCAGGTTGTGTTACCTGAGTAGAAGTGTTCAAGAAGTTCGGCAGTAGAAGATCTAATCCAATACTAGGTTTCAATTCGGCTTTATAGAACTTTAATTGGGCATCCGCTATGTCTAAATTATTCTTGGCTGCTGTGATGGGGAATGCATTATTTCGTGCTTCTTGCAATATTTCATCGAGTGTAATGGACTGCCCCTTGCTCAGGTAAACTGATGTCATAAGCAATATCAGTATGTATATTGATTTTACTGTATGTCTCCTTACGTTCAAACATTTTTGGTGAATAAACATGGAATGTAAATTCGTTATTTTGGGTGGGGTAATATCTACTTTTTGTAAACAATCGATACCGTTACCCATGAATATTATGCTCATTGTTTATTTATTGATTATTGTGAATTCATCTAAGTGCTTGTAATCTTCAGTTTCAGATATGATGATTCGATCACCAGCTTTAGCATTGGATGTGATTTCTACATAATCCGAATTTGAGATTCCTTTCTTGATTTTCTTCTTGACGGCTTTGTCTCCTATAAGGAAGAATACGTCTTGGCTTTTAGCACCACGGAATGCCGCTCCGTTTTTTATACGCAGCACATTTTCTTTCTTTTCGGTTATGATGAACACCTCTGCACGCATATTGGGACGCAGTACATTTGCACTTTCATTATCCAGTTCCACAAAGAATTTCACTGTGTTATTTTCTACCGCAGGTAATATTCTAGATATGGCCCCATCGAGATTATTATTACCTATTCTAACTTTGACAGCTAATCCAATTTCTAGCTTTTCGCTGTTTCTATCTGAGCTGGTAGCTTCTATTATATACCGCCCCAAATCAGCAATCCTCACTAATGTTTCTCCTGGTGATACAGTTCGTCCGATATCTTCATTGATCCAAGTAATCACTCCTGACTGCGGTGCTCGGACGCTTGTCTCACTCAACTTTCTACGAAGTTCTTTGAGTCGTTTTTCTTGGATCGTATATTCTAGTTCGAGACCTTTCTTTTCATTCACATTTACACTTCTGGAGTATTGAAGCTCATTCTCTAGCATTTTCTTTTCTAGCTTCGATACTTTGAGTTGTAGTTGAGCTTGTTCTAAAGCCTCTTTTGTAGATCCTCCTATATCAAGCAATCTTTTTTGGTCCGTTACTTCAGCATTGAGTTCTGATACTTGGAGGGCTTTTATTTGGTCACGATAGTCGAGGTCACGCAGGTCTTTATCAAATTTGAGTTTGAGTTTTTCGATATTGTTCTTTCTGAGGTCGAGTTCATCCTTAAGTTGATCATACTCTAGTTTGGTGTATTCTTGATCGAGCTCTAGGATGAGGTCACCTTTTTTTACTTCTGCACCTGTTGACAGACTTACGCTTTTTATCTCAGTGGCGACGGGGGCATTGATTTCTCGCTCGTATGCAGGTGTTACTACACCAGATGCGGATATCGTATTGGATACATCACCTCGTTCTACGATAGAAATAAAAAAGTCTGACTTCTTAGCTTTATTTTTTATCAGTGATCTCAAGCCGTATATTGCTGCAGCTAGGATTAGTAATCCTAGTAATACGTAGAGCCATTTTTTGTAGCTGCCTTTGTTTTGTTCTTGTGATGATATCTGTCTGTCCATATTATTCTTAGCGAATTTGATAGATATACGCCAAGGTGTATGCCAAATATCAAAATGCTGTTAATCAATACTATACATATTTAATTAATATATATATTGTTCGATTTCGGACGCTTGTGTTCGATGTGAGTGAGAATAAGGATTGTCTCACTTCATGAACTGAAAATTGTATACAGTTAGTCAATTGATCAATTATCATTTAGGAGCGAGATGTAGTCTTATTTTATACCAGTTCTGTTTGAGTATGTCATTATATATTTGCAAATAATTCCGATGACATTTGAAAATTGCACTCATTGAGAGATGGTATAAGCGATGATATAAGAAATGGCATAAGAGATGGCATAAGGAATGGCATAAGGAATGGTATAAGGAATGGTATAAGGAATGGTATAAGGGATGGTATAAGGGGATAAGGATGGCACAAGGGATGGCACAAGGGATGGTACAAGGGATGGTAAAAGAGATGGTAAAAGGGATGGTAAAAGGGATGGCTTTCGCAGAAAACACCCGTTTCGCAGAAAACACCCGTTTCGCAGAAAACACCCGTTTCGCAGAAAACACCCGTTTCGCAGAAAATACCCGTTTCGCAGAAAACAGCCGTTTCGCAGAAAACAGCCGCTAAAGCAAATCGGTATAGCGAGGCTTGCTCAGGAATAAGTTGTCGTCTCCTTTCTATAGTGAGATCAGTTATTTTTTAATAATTCCACGAAACAATCATCAGGCTGTTTAATTAGATCATCGACTAAAACTTTCAACCCCATATAATGATTAGACATTTTGATGTCGGGTTTGATATAATTGAAGTTTTGATATCTCCAGAATGTCATTGACGCACCAGCATAAATGGTAAATGCTTTTAAGGAATTTATTTCATCTTCTAATAATTTAACTTCTGATAGATAACCATCTAAAAGGTGTTTTACTTTTTTCAAATTCACAACTTCTCTTTCTCCACAAATTCCAATTATTGTCATTCCAATATCAAATATTCTATAATAATTAGCGGCCTCTTCAAAATCTATAATAGTTGTAGTATTATCATCTTCATCAATAATAACATTGTCCCAAAAAACATCAGAATGAATAAGCGATTTGGGTAGATTTAGTTTTAAGTACGGCGAGAAGTTCTCTAGTATGTTATTTAACCAAATATCAAATTCGGAATTGGCAGCGTAAGTTTTGACATTTACAAACTGTTCTTTTCCATAACCAAGTTGTTTGGGAATGTATTCAGGAGCATTTATTTGGTGTAATTTGGCTAGTTCCTTTCCTATAGATTTCAACATGTAAGGTGGAAGGTCTTTTCTAATTACCCCTTCAATAAAGGCTTTAATTATAATCGGCTTATCTTTCGAAATAATAACCGACTCACTATCGGTGGTGTAAAATACTTTTGAAGTATTAAAGCTGTTTATCTCTAAATGTTTTAATAAGTGAGTTAGTTCTTTTACATTTTTCTCGGTTTTTTGTTCAAAAACACAAAGTACATATTTACCATTTTCTGATTTCACTAAATAGTTAGTATTTTCAGAACCACCCCTTAATAATTCAAAAGATAACACATTATGAATATCAAATTGTGCAAAAATTGCCCTAATTTCTTTTTCATTCAACCGAGTATATTGTTGCATAACTATTTTGTTTTGATTTTCTTCGATTTGAATATTGATGCAAACAGAAATAGTATCGAGTGGACGACCAAAAGTAAAAGGAAGTCTAATCTGATACCTATAGCTGTGTGTAGTACATTATAATCGCCAAGGTGGGTTTAATCTATTTTCTCCACCGTAAAATAGAACCAATTGGTTCCCATCAATATCTTTCAACTTTGCAACTCGCCACAAATATCTTTTGTCATTTGGTAGTTCATCAAATTCGATTCCCTTTACTATTAAAGTATTAACATACTCGTCAAGGTTCTCACACTCAAAGTATACGGAAATTCCTTTTCCTGAGGGTAACTTTTCGGTTTGACTGATAGAAAAAGTAGAAACCCCACCAGGACATTCAAATCTAGCGTAATGCGGTAAAGCTTTCACAATTAATTTAAGTCCAATTTTCTCATAAAAAGGAATCGATTTCGTCAAATCTAAGGATGGAACTGTTATTTGATTTAGATTCATATTTTGATTTTAATCAGTGTTATTTATCGTATTTTTTCATTTCCTATTCTAACGACTTCCTAATACGAGCCCATTCCTGCAGTATTATTGAAAACCCATTGTCTCTTGTTCTCCAGTCCCAATATAGTTGATGGTTTCATAAAACTCAGACTTTTATCATTCCAATTCTATTAATTACTATACATGAACTATGATTATGCCAATTAATTTAAATTCTAGCTCTACAATTAGAGCTTCCAAGTGCATATTTTAGTATCAAATATTTACACTCTGTATTCATTCCTGTTCTTTGATTTTTTCCTATTACCAAGTAAATTTCAATTTCCAATATTGTATATTTAGGCGGTACATTACAATACCTATTTGAACCAATTATTTCATTCTTTCTTTTATTATATCAGTTGGAAGAGCTCTATCTTTACTTTGCTAAGTAAATGCATAATTATATATTCGTTCTTGTTTTCCTTTGACGGTACTGATATGTAACAGAACTCCCATTATTCTCCATCAGGTGCCGCTACAAGTATAATTCAGTCAGACCAAGCAGTAGTTCCTACTTCATGGATGAGAATGTGCTTATCGATTTGCTTAAACAAATGGATCACGATAATAAAATAAAGTTTTAATTCTTTTTTCAAACCAAAATACTTTGTCCAAATGTCAATAGATTATTATCTGGGTCGAGTACAGCAAATTCCTTTTGTCCCCAAGGTTTGGTTTCCAAAGGACCATTCGGGTGAATCGTCGTTTTACTATCTAATAATGTTTGGTAAAAACTATCAATATTATCGGTTCTAATATAAACCTGTCCATAATTCTCTTTAGGATCAAGTCCTTTAAATTCAAAAAAAGTGGATTTGAATTTGGTCTTTTTCCATCATCAAATAACCATCAAAGTCAGCACTTCCATACTCTCTAAATCCCAACTTATTTTTGTAAAATTCTCTCGTAACATTTTTGTCACGCATGGGTAATTTTGGATTAATATCAGGGCAAACGCGTATAGAATTTCCACTACACATTAAGAAATAATTATATATGTTTGGGGATGGAAACAGTAAAACTAATACCTCGTATTTTCTCTAAGATAGAAGATAAGCGATTATCTCATCGC
>JBLHWH010000106.1:0-21473 GCA_047628935.1 Halioglobus sp.
TCGGATATAAGATTCAGGAAATCTTTTGTTATTCTCATGCTACTAATTTATCATTTCTTATCATCTTTTCATACCTTTTCCATTAGAATGGGCGTAGAACCAAAAATAATTTCCTATTGGAAGCAAAAATAGGGTTTGGAAAAGCCTATGGATTAAATCCTGAGTTGGCACAAACCAGTGCTGAAGGAGGATATCTTGTTGAAGAGGTATATAATGTTTTAGATAAAAGAAGTTGGTATCCAGCGTATAGAAATAATCATTTGATGTTTGACCTAGGGTTGAATTATAGACCAGAACTGGGATTCAAATGGATCAGGCTTATTGGTGGTGCGGGCATTGGTATTTCAAAATCATCTAGAAGTGTCAATTTATTTGGTTTAGAAGAAAATTTCTATAGTGCAGATTTTAGCAATCTAAGTACAGATATTCGCAAAGGGAATATTAAAAGCTATTATGATATAACATATGAAACACCATTTGACGAGGGGTCTGATATTACGCCACATTTATCACTACAGCTTGGATTGCAATTTCGACTGAATGAAAACTTATTTCTACATATCGAAGCTAGGCATCATGTCACAACATCAGATTACCTGGATGTATTAAAATACAGCGACCCAACAACTGAAACAGGAAACAATGATTCTGTCTCTATGATTTCTATTGGTTTTTCAGGATATCTTAGTCAAGAAGATGAGCATAAATCATCTGATAACTAATTGTTTGAAATTATAAAAACAAACAGAAAGAATATAAAATATTACGGTAAGCATCAGCCGAAGATTAATTGGAAATTAGGGTATGCTTCAACTTGGGTTTGCAATTGTGAAGAGATATAGTTGACTTCTTCTAATGTAATAGTAGGACATAGATTAAAAGTAAAGAAAAGGAACGTTATTTAGACCTCTTGAAGGTAAGAATAGAGTGTCCATTTAGAGCAATAAACCAGTAAGTAAAAAAGAGTTCGTTAGAATAGTGCCCGACTATTGGTAAATAGTAGGTCACGAAGCGGACTTCATAAAGGCAAAGTAAAAGCTTAAATCAATTCTTGGAGTTGAGAAAAATGTTACGAGATTTATCCAAATTCACTATTAGAGGATAATTTATCATTTTTTAGTTTAAAAAAAATACAACGTGCATTTTTCACACATGTCATTTATCGTTTACTGTAAATTTATTACTTGCTTAAGTAATAAATCTGACCCAAGTTTACTTACATCTCGGGCATACCAAAACCTACCATCAGAAAACACTATAACATTATCCTTAATAGCAATTGTTCTTTGTATTGCTCTGAAATAATCACTAAACTTGTATTTGTTTAATAATTTTCCAGAGCTTTTGTCATATTGATTTAAAAAACCACTATTACCAGTCGTCATAAAAATATAATTATTATTACAAGCAATTCGGCTTGGAGTACCACTGCCTTCGCTTTTCCAGAGGATGCTTCCATTTTTAGCGTCTAAAGCATATAAATACTCATCTTCACAAGGGTAATATATAGTATCATTAACAATTTCAATTCTAGAAGTTAGTATACTATGTGGCATGTCGGTTTGCCACAGTACGGCATCTTTTGTTAAATCATATAATATAAGTGTGCTGAGATTTATTAATAGTAATACTTGTTCGTCATGGTAGGGGATCGGCTTGAAATTTGCTTTTTTTATATTATGTGTTTTTAATAACGTATCTAATGCGTTATTTTCATCAATTCTGATAATAAATCCATAAGAATCCATTTCATCAACATGATAATAATCAACACTTGTGACCAATATAGAATTGAATTGATTGATAATAGCAGGTGTTCTTATAATCGAATTAGCTCCCAATTTTGTTGGAAACTCTTTAATCAATTTTTGTTGACCATTACCTTTAGAATATTGCCACAGAGAATGAGCGTTTACATTCCTTCCTGATCTAAATATATTATCCTTTGCCCCTGAAAGATGAGCTTCCATTAATGTTACATTCTCATGTTCATATTCCCACAATTCCAGACCACTTACCTTATCAATACATAAGGTCTTTTTCTTCAATGGTATACAAATACGATTCTCATCAATATAGAGCGTAGCGTTGTAAAAAATTGATTCTAAATCTATATTTTTGTATGTCCACTTTTCGTCTCCTGTGATTAAGTCAATGCCTTTTAAACATGCAACTCCTTCACAATGTCCACTAATAATAACAAGCTTATTATCTATAATAGGATATAATCTAAATTTAGAACTACTAATTACATTCCAACCATTAAATGTATCATAGTTGGGAGGGGTATTACTATCATGACATGACATAGTTAATAGAATAATAAGAGATGCTAAAACACCTCCTATTATTTTATTAATATATTTAATTTTGAAATTTGTGCTCATTATTTAGGAACAACAAATTCCGCTCCTACACCACCATCAAATATTTCATGAAGGTGATCAGCAAGACCTCCTGAAAACATACTTGTTTCTGCTATATGATTCGTTTCTTCCAAATGATAAACTTGTACAGCACCTTCTAGTAACTGCTCACTCTTTGTTAACAGTCCATCATTTTCTTCTAATACTAGGGTGTATTGTGTCTGTGTAACATCTGGATACATTGCCTCACACTCAATACCACAAAAAATCAATGACAGTGCACTACCTGATGTTTCACTCTGGCAATACTCTTCACACATTTGATCAGACCATCCTTGCACAACCACTTCTTCACTTACATAAGTTAAGTTGGAGTTTTGCATAAGTTGAATTTCCCATTGAACCTGAAGGAGTTGATGAGATAACTCACATTTTGCAAGCCTTGCAAGTTCCGCATCTTGTAATGCTAGAGCTTCGATCTGGCTAAGTATAGCATCTCTTGAGTCAAAGAGTATACTGTTCACTCCTTGTAAAAGTGCCGTCAATGGGGAGCCAGTCGCTGCACCATCAAGAAACGTAGCGAGCCCCCCTGTAAAGGCATCTGCAAAAGTAAATGTATTCATTAGTGTAGTTTTTATAAATGCGTCTTTTGATTCTTTCTCTGCCTCACGAAGGTTTTCCAGATAACAGGATTTATAGAAATCCTCACCTAACCCTAATTGATCAGCTTGGGTATTCATTAAATCAAGAATAGAATTTTCTTCGATTGTCCCATAAATTACTACAAAAGGAACTGTTGGACTACCCAAATTCTGAATCGCATGTCCTTGTGGATATAAATCTTCTAACAGTCCAGTTTCGTTGGCGGTTTCCATTCCTTGAAGAAAATTTTGAAAACTTGTTATGTAACCACAATCCTCATCACAATCAGAATCCGACCTAAAATCAATAACATCAGCAATCATTTCTTCTGCTAATGTATTATTTGTAAAAAACTTTTTTGAAGAATATTCTAAAGCGGATGATCCCTGATTAGGCACTCCATCTAAAATCATAGCCGAGATATTACTATTTTGCAATTGTAAATCTCTTAAAACAATTCCTCCATAATCATGCGCTATACCAAGTATGTTACTTTCAGTTAAGTCTGAATTCAATCTATCGGAAGCTCCTTCGACTCCAAGTTCTGGTTTCCAGTTGCCATTTATTCCAACAGTATGAAGGTCAATGAAATCATACCCATCGATTTCTAACAAATTTCTAGTTTGTTGCCATGATGAGGCTCCAGAACCTATACCTTCAAGAAATAATGTATTTCTTGTTTGAGAATAAACGATATTAGATAAAAGAATTAGTGCTATTATATATAATGAATTTTTCATTTTTATATTTTTTAGGTGTTGGACAATTATTTATAATTAACATCAAATGATTTGTAGTCTACAGCTTTAATCAAAGCCATGTCACAATCTACAAATGGAGACTTGTATGGAACTATGAATACCTGTGAACGTATTCTGTCTTGCCATTTAGTTGACACTCCTTCACTAAAAATCGTTCTGCTAGCTGAAGTTACATTGCCATCTGAGTCATAATGTCTACTTTCTGTAAAAACACCTAATTCTTTATTAATTGAAAGCTCAGTTTTACCACCATCTTTCCTTTGCATTGCAAAAATAAGATCATCCCTTCTAGTCTCTCTATCTATTATTTCATAGCCATTACCTGACATTGCTGTTTCTACAATTTCCCAATTTTCACTAGAAATTACTGTACTCTGTTTTTTGTTTATAGCTTCAATTATTGACAAAAAGAAATCAGTGTCCACTTCATTTTGTGAATTCGAATTTAGGACCTCACCCGCTTTATTATAGATTGTTGTTGCTCCGTTTCGGACTTCTATTTTATCCGTTAGGTAAGCTGCATCGTATTTTGGACACCCAATCATATTTGCAGGATAAATAGGATTGTTTCCAAAATCAGTCATCTGTATATCTGCATCAATATCGCCATTCGCTTTGATCATCATAAATAGAAGACAATCCATAGACTTTTTAAATCTCAATTGATTTTCCGCTTCAGATACACAATCTTCGTTGCCAGGAATAGGTGATACTTTTTTACTCATAGTCATTTCTGAGGTAAGAGTAAATACTACATCCTCATTCATTGACAAATTAGAGAAAGATGGAACGGTTACACGTAGTGCCTCTGTTGATTCATGTTCTTCCGAACATCCAATAAAACCAATAACTAGCATTGGAAACAGCCATTTAAACTTAATGTGGTTCATCATTAATTTTTTAATGTGTGATTTGATCAAGAGACATAAAGTTATATCCCTCAAATATAAAGAAATTATAATAAATTTATTGTCGAGGTCTTTAAGTGAAATTTTATAATTGGTAACCTGTTGTAATTATATGCAATGATACGAAAATTATTTTAAATACTATTTTTGGATGTAAAATGGTGTGTAAACTCATATTGCACTCTTAGCAAAATTGCTTAATTAGGATGAGGTAAATTAAGCCCATTGCTATTTACTATAAGTGCCTTCCTTATTTCTGAAAATTGATAATAAACAATTTTCAATTAGCGATTCGTTAATTGAACTCAGGTTAATGTCTCTTTCATACTCAATTAACACATAACCTAGTTTTTAAGATAGAGTCTATGAATTTGATTGCTGGCTTTTTATAAAGGGAGTCTAACAAAGGGTCGATTTCTTTACTTTTTTCGATTACTCAAGATATCCCTATAAGTAGGCACTTGAATTAGTAATGAAACTCATTAAAGTAATCAAAGTAAAGTATCTGTGAGTTTCTTAACTGATTGTTCATATCTAAGGAATGGTGCATTAATAAAGTTCGCTTTTATACGCAGTTATTTTATTTTTCAACAAGGCAAAAAACGTAGACAATGCAGGGCATTGGCGAGGCTTTTTAACGCTGTAGGAAGATAAAATAACAAGTAGAAAATGTTACTTTATTATAGAACCATTCCTAAAGGAAGGATTCTATCCTATAGACGTACACAAAGTTTTCATATTTTCTGGTCGTATGTTGAGAATGAAATCTATGAATTGAATGATTATAGGCATTCTGAATGAATCTAAAAATAATAAAGCCTTTCGATTTTTCGAAAGGCTTTATTATTTTTCTTTAAGTTTTATGGTTCTTAATTGAGAACTACATTATATCCTTTACGAATGTAACTGCGAATATTCAACCAGAAAGCAACAAAAAGATATAATACTATAGGCGATCCTAAAGTGCCAAAACTTAAATAAATGAAATACAATCGAACTCTAGAAATTTGAATTCCCATTTTATTACCTAGATAGTGGCAAACACCAAATCCTTGTTTCTCTATTATGTTCTTTATACCTATCACTTTGCTAAAGTAGGATAATTTTCTGAGAATTTCTATACTTCCATATATTTTGTTTAGTACTTAGCAAAGTAAGATTAAACAAAACAGTATTAAATAAATTGGAGGTAATTATTTTATCTTTAGTTCCTTAGTTGCCACTACAGTGATCAATCCTCTATTGATTGTTTTTAATTCTAATAGATACTTACCAGGCTTGTCAAATTTATAGGGGAACTCATTTGAAGTAATGATAACTCTCTCTCCATTTCCCATATCTAGGACATATCTAGATGCTTTTCTATCTTCTTTAAAAATAAAGTTAAGCATCTTACCAGCCTTCTTTTTACCATCAATTTTGAAGAAATCTTTAAACTTAGCATCTTTTGCATCTAAAGTATGGTAGTCAGACACAGAAGCTGCAGCTATAGCAAGACTCTGATAATTTGGATTGTTGTTATTGTTAGAACTAGAAGTGAATACATATAATGATCCCATGAATCCTAGAAATGCGATTAGGAATAGAAGTATTTTTTCTATAAATTTTTGATTGAAACTCCCCTGATGAGGAATTAAAGTAGGGGTAGTCAGTTCTAAACTTGAGTAATCGTTGATTCTCATAATTAAATCGATTTGAGTTAAAATAAATAAGTGCACACTGTATTTTGGGAATACTTTATACTCTGCAAAAGTATGGAGAAACTAGACCATAAAAAAATAAATTGACTAAAAATGTTAATAAAATTGAATGTGTAAATGCTTGTATCTCTGTGGTAAACAAACATTTATATGGAACTAATTGATAATATGACAGATATATAATTGATTTTAATATATAGTAAAAAAAATAATTTGTTACTAGTATCTTTACATTTGTAAATAATCATCCAAAATCAGATAGAAATGAATGAAAATGATCAAATAAGAAAATATTTTGAAGCGAACAGAGCGCTTTGGAATGATAAAACTGGTGTTCATATAGGATCAGATTTTTATGATAATGAAAGTTTTTTGGCGGGTAGGAATTCTCTCAATGATATCGAGCTAGAATATTTGAAAGATATTAAAGGAAAGAAAGTACTTCACATCCAATGTCATTTTGGTCAAGATAGTATTTCGTTGGCTAGGATGGGAGCAGAGGTAACTGCAACAGATATTTCTGATAAAGCAATTAATGCAGCTCGCAAATTCAATGATGCTTGCAGAACAGACGTTACTTTTATAGAGACAGATACTTATAATATTGGAGCTCACATCACGGAAAAATTCGACATTATTTTTATGAGTTATGGTGTAACGTGCTGGTTACCAAATATAGGTGAGTTGGCTGAAATAGTTGTTGAAAGACTGAACCCTGGCGGCAGAATGATTTGTGCAGAATTTCACCCCATGCTTTTTACTTTTGATTTTGATACGGATAAGATCAGCTATGGATATAATAATACTCATGTCTACGAAGAGGATGTCGAAGGCACCTATACCCAAAATGATGGGAAAGCGCTGAGGGGGAAAGAGTACTGTTGGCAACATAGTTTAGAAGAATTATCTATGCCTTATATTAAAAGAGGTATGAAAATGTCCGCATTCAGAGAGTATTATTACTCTCCATATAATATATTTGATTCTATGAAGGAAGTGGAAAAAGGCAAATTCGTTTATGGTGATTTTCCTTATCCTATTCCACATGTTTATCTATTCGAATTTATCAAAGAATAAACTAGCTTTTGAAATATGAGAAATCAATTAATTGTACTGTTTATATTCATAATTGGAGGGTATACTAAAGCTCAAGTGAGAACTTTGGAATACACAATTATTGATAAGGTCACAAGTCAACCTGTAGAGGATGCGAATGTATTTATTGGTAATACTACGTTCGGATCTATTACTGACGATAAGGGGAGATGTAAATTTGATATATCCTCGGATGTAACTAAGGAGCTAATAGTTTCCCATGTTTCTTATGATTTGGTTGTTTTACAGTACAGCAAATACAATGCATTAAAAGATAACGATACAATATTTTTGAATCCAAATGGAATCAATCTCAATGAAATTGTAATAGAAGGCAAACGAGCAAAACAATGGAAGAAAAATTATAGGAAATTTTCAAGCGCATTTATCGGGAAAGGAAAGCGAGCGGCATTATGTGAAATCAAGAATCCTGCGGTTTTGAGGTTTTCAAAAGAAGATGGTGTTTTTAAAGCAACAGCTATCGATATATTAAAAATAAAGAATCACTACTTGGGCTATGACGTTGATTTCTTGCTTAAAGAATTGACAATAGAGAAAAACGGTTCGATGAAGTATTCTGGCTATCCCAAGTTTACAGATCGAAGTTTGACTACTAATAAGGCCGAGATAAATAAAAATAGAGTGGAGGCATATGAAAAAAGTATAAGTCATTTCTTACTTAATCTAATATATGATAATCTCATTGATGCCAAATATAAGATCAAATTGAAAAGATATGCAGGCACCGAATTTATAGAAGAAAAAAGCCCGCAAGCGACGGATTTGGTTTTCTTAGATTCATTGAGTGGCCTATATCATATCATATATAATGACTATCTGGAGGTCAAGCATTTAGGCATTAAAGAAATAAAAGAAAAGGGCTATGGTCTGGATATTGGTGGGACAGAAAATACTGTGTCAGGAAGTCACGACCCAGATGAAAGTATTAGAATAGGGAATCCGACATCAATGTTGTATAAAAGCTCTTCGAGTCTTATCGTTGATCAATATGGGCAGATATTGAACCAGACGAAAGTGGTAGAATATGGATATTGGGCCGAACAAAAGGTAGCTAATTTATTGCCATTTGACTATGTCTTTTCGATAGATGCTAGCGCTTCTAAGCAGAATGATCAAGAAAAAAATGAGAGGATTCCTATCATAGAACTGGATACTACTTCAGTGACTTTTACTCAGACTTTACTATACGGTGATAAAGAAGCAAGATCAAGAATACTAGATTATATGGACAGAAATTGGAAGAATTCATATGTCCCACTTTTGCTAGATATCAATAAAATGATCACTTCCGAAGATCTAAATCCAAAGATCATCGAGTTGTTTGCGAAAAAAGAAAATATTTATGATTATTACGATGGATTGCAATGGATGTGGTCAGGAGATCCAGTTTATGATGAGTTTTACTCAGATAATAAAGCTGAAGTTTATAAACATACAGATCCGCTATTTAGCTCATTTTTTCTTGGTCAACAAGAGACTGCAGAGATCAGTCTAGATGAGATAGTGTGGGGAGGTGTGAAACACAATGGGATACCTTCATTGAGGCTGCCTAAAATGGTAGGTGCCAAAAATGCAGACTATCTTGATGGGGATGATATAGTTTTTGGAATAGTAATAAACGGTGAAGCAAAAGCATATCCCAAAAGAATCTTAGCTTGGCATGAGTTTTTTGTTGATAAAATTGGAGATAAGAATATAGCGGGAGTTTATTGTACACTTTGTGGTACCATGATAGCTTATGATATGAATCACCGTAATGAGATTCATGATTTGAGTACGAGTGGTTTTTTGTACAGATCTAATAAATTGATGTATGATAAAAAGACGAAGTCGCTTTGGTCTTCAATAGATGGTGAACCGATTCTAGGTCCTTTGGTGCGAAAGGGAATAAAACTAAAAAGTTATCCTGTAGTAACTACAAAATGGAAGAATTGGAAAGCTAATCATCCAAATTCATTGGTGCTGGACCTTGAAACAGGATTTGATAGGAATTACGATGAGGGTGAAGCTTACAAATCTTACTTCTCTCACGACGGATTGATGGTTCCAGTTCCTTTGGCAGATGAAAGACTAAAGAATAAAGATGAAGTACTCATTATTCGGTCTCCACGTTTTAAAACTGACCCACTCGCGATCTCTATTAAATTCTTGAAAAAGAAAAAGATTCATCATAATACGATAGCCGATAAGAAGGTTTTTGTGATCACTGAAAAAGATGGTGCATCACGTGTGTATTATTCTAAAAATGTGAAATTCAAATCATACAAGAAAGGTGTGCTTACGGATAAGAAAGGAAAGGTATGGACAGTAACGGCCGAGCATCTTATCTCTGAGAAGGGAAGAAAATTATTAAGAGCTCCGTCGCATAATGTGTTTTGGTTTGCATGGTATAATATGTATCCTGAAACAAGGTTGGTAAAGTAATATCATGAAAAATGAAATTGATGAAGAAGTTGAAGTCCTTATTTTATACCATTATTATTGGATGCTTCATGTTAAGTTGTAGCTCGAAAAAGGCAGTAACTGAGAATGAAGTTCAGCGGCCTCAAACGATTGATGTATTAATAAAGCATCAATTGAATGGGCTTAAAGTCAATTATGATATGGCCACACTTGAGTCAGCGGAAACGGATGATATGTTTTCATATCTAGATGCATTGGATATGGCACTTGAGAGTTTTCTTTCTGATAATAGTAATCCAGAATCTCCGTTGGGTATTATCCCTGAGGCTATGGAGTCCTATAGAGGAAATGAATCAAAGCCGAAACAGCACCTTAGTAAACTAATTGAACTGATCAATATTGGAGGTAGTCTATGTATGCCTGATATTGAAGGTGCTTCCGAGAAGTGTTTTTATGCAGAAGAAGGAGAGGATGTAGAAAATAATTGGATATTCTTACTTCAAATTCCTGAACTGTCGGATCATCTGTTTTGGGCTATTGTGCCTAAGGATGGGAAAGAGAAGGTTTATAATTATGGGTTTAATTGAGTAAATACAGTGTTAATTAATTAAAGTTGCCTTTTAAGCAATATTGATGCTTGGAGTTGGTTAGAAATACGACTATTTAATGGGGCTCAAGGGCTTATATATCTCAACAAAAAGTTACTACCTTTATACTTGTAAACAATACAATCAAAAAGTGCTAAAAATAACTTCCGTAAAATACAAATATCCAGATGGCGAATCATTCGATTTTCCTGATTTTGAGTGCAAAGAAAAAGAACAACTGCTCATCCTTGGTTCTTCAGGAGTGGGGAAGAGTACTTTGCTGCATTTACTGGGAGGACTATTGACGACCAAGCATGGATCTATCGAACTGGCAGGTCAAAATATGACTAAGTTAAGTAATAAAGCATTGGATCAATTCAGAGGAACGAATATTGGAATCATATTTCAAAAGAATCATTTTATCTCCTCGTTAAGCGTGCTAGAAAATCTATTGATGTCACAGTATTTTTCTGGTGGAAAAGAAGATGAAGCAAAATGTAAATCTCTTCTTGATAGACTTAATATAGGGGAGAAAGCACACAAGCCTATCAAGACACTCAGTGAAGGACAAAAACAAAGAGTAGCTATTGCACGAGCATTGGCGAATAGTCCTAAATTGATTTTGGCAGATGAACCAACTTCAGCGCTTGATGATGATAACTGTAAAGAAGTAATTACGCTTCTTGAAGAGCAGGCGGAATTAGCGGGTGCGGCATTGGTGATAGTAACACATGATGCAAGATTGAAGGATATCATTTCTAATCAGATCACATTATCTAACCAAATAGCCTTAGCCAAATGAAATTACTAAAGTTAGCTTGGAAGAATATAATTCACAATCCCCTCAATCTCTTATTGAGTATTATTCTGTTTGGATTAGGCATAGGATTGATCAATTTTTTAATACTTTTCAATACACAGTTGAAAAATAAATTTGATAGTAACCTGGCGGGGATTGACCTTGTCATAGGAGCTAAAGGATCCCCACTGCAAATGATACTATCGAGTATGTATCATGTAGATGCGCCGACTGGAAATATAAAAGTAAGTGAAGTCAAAACATTTCTGAATCCTAAACATCCGCTGATTAAGGCGGCAGTACCGTTATCGCTAGGGGATAACTACAAATCATACAGAATCGTGGGTACAACGGATAGTTTGATGTCATTTTACAGCGCAACTCTGCAACAAGGTAAGTTTTATGACAGAGATCTCGAAGTGGTGATCGGTAGGGCTGTAGCGGATGATACAGAACTTAAGTTGGGGGACAAATTCAAAAGTTCTCATGGATTCAATGATGACGATGATCTTGCCCATGACCATGCTGCATTCAAAGTAGTAGGTATTCTCAATGGTACAGGAAGTGTTATAGATCAATTGATATTGACCAACCCCTCTACTGTGTGGAATGTCCACGATCATACGAATGAAGAAAGTGCCTCCGCTCCAAGTGAAGATGATCATGACGATCATGATCATGACGGGGACGGGCAACCAGATCATGCTGCAGAAGATCACGATAATCATGATCACGATGGTGACGGTCAACCAGACCATGCACCCGAAGATCATGCAGGGCACGACCACTCTGCTCACGATCATGGACCTTTGGCGAGGACAAATGCGGAGCTGCTTAACTATCCAAATAAAGAGATAACAACCTTGCTTATCAAATATAGAAATAGGACAAATTTTCAATCTCTGAGCATGCCTCGAAACATAAATGAAAATACGGATATGCAAGCGGCTTCACCTGCGATTGAGATCAATAGATTGTATTCTATGATTGGTTCTGGAAGGCAGATGCTGCAATGGTTAGCAGCTTTGATTGGGATTATATCTGCGATAAGCATTTTTATCGTTTTACTAAAGTCCATGAGAGAACGAAAATATGAACTAGCATTAATCAGAGTAATGGGAGGAAGCCGTTCTAGTCTATATTCGTTGATTACTATTGAGGGAATGATCATGACAGCAATCGGCTTCTTTGTTGGTTTTATTCTCAGTCATATTGGAATGGAGATACTGGCGGGTTCGTTGAAGAGTTCTTATAAATATTCCTTTACTGGCTGGCATTTTATGATAGAAGAGTGGATGTTGCTTGGTATTTCATTATTGATAGGTGTGATTGCGTCATTGGTACCAGCGATCAGTGCAGCGAGGATGGATATACATAAGACCTTGAATGATCGGTAATTGTTAGTATGAAGATGAAACTAATATGAATCAAGTAGTTTTTTAAAAAGTGTATTATGTCTTCTATTGGAGTTATTTATAAAGTAATTGAAGCTGTAGTTATTGTTTTTTTTGCTTAAACTTGTAGGTGTAAGTCTGTTAAGGACAATCCCAATTTATATTTGATCAGAAATTTCCCTCAAGGTGAAGTTTCATTTTAGGTGTTGAATCGACCTATAGCGCATCTTGAGATCACTGATATTTTTATAATTGGTTAAACGCAAAAACATTTTTGATGAAAAAACTTATTTCAACTATCTTCATTTTGACTTCCATTATTTTTATAGTTAATGGACAAGTAGATCATCCAGAAGTTAATTTTGTGCGATCTCAACTATCTCAATCGAATATCCAAAGTGATCAGATCTATATTACTGATCATTATACATCAAGAGGCATTACTCACACCTATTTCAAACAGTCAATTGATGGCATTCCTGTTCTTAATTCAAGAGGAGCAATACATTATAAAGACAAGAATGATGTAATTGTAAAACAAACATTTAGAAGAGGACTTAAAGAGAAAACGATATCTGGAAAACCTGCTTTAACAGCACAACAAGCTTTAAGTAGAATAGTAGACATTAAAGGACTTGATAATACTGGAGAAATTCTAGTTGTCGAGAGCCCTAAAGGTGTAATAAAAACACAGGAAATACGCGCATCTAAAATATCACTTCGAGATATTCCGATTAGTTTAGAATACTATTTTGTGGACGATGCAGACTTAAGATTAGTTTGGCAACTTGCAATTGAAGATTTAAATACAGCTTGGTATACAAACTATTTAGTTGATGCGAATACAGGAGAAATAGTAGCGGAAATAGACTGGACAGTAGAATGTAATCATGGTAAACCGAATGGCAAAGAAGTCATTTGCGATAAAGATCATTCACATGACTATACTTTTGCTAATAATGAAAGATCAAGCACTTCAGTTGCACCAAATACTTACGAAGTTTATGCATGGCCAGTTGAAAGTCCAAATTTTGGAGATAGGACATCTGAATTGAGTCCATGGTTGGATAATGCGATAGCTTCACCAAATGGATGGCATACAATTGGTGGAAACGACTATACTGCTACTCGTGGAAATAATACAGATACTTATCTTGATGACGATAATACCAATTCCCCTACTGGAGGTGATGCAGCGAGAGCAGATGGGGGAGCGACACTAGATTTCTTTTTTCCACTTGATGTTAATTTAGATCCTGCGGATTATAAAGAAGCTTCCGTTACCAATACTTTTTATTGGACAAATCTAATGCATGACGTTTGGTACAATTATGGTTTTGATGAAGCATCAGGGAATTTTCAAGAAGAAAATTATACTGCAAATGGCAATGGTTCAGATTATGTACAAAGTGAGGCTCAAGATGGATCTGGTACTTGTAATGCAAATTTTGGAACTCCACCAGATGGATCAAATCCTAGGATGCAAATGTATCTTTGTAATGGGAGAGATGGAGATTATGACAATGGTGTAATAGCCCATGAATATGGACATGGAATCTCGAATAGATTGACAGGAGGACCAGGGGCTTCAGGGTGTCTTGGGAATCAAGAACAAATGGGTGAAGGATGGTCGGATTATCTAGGAGCGGTCATGACAATAGAAACAGGTGATGAAGGAACTGATTCAAGAGGAATAGGAACTTGGCTTTTTGGTGAAGGACCAGATGGAGATGGCATAAGACCATTTCCATATAGCACAGATTTTGGAGTGAATCCAATGACCTATAATACTATAAAAACGGTAAGTATACCCCATGGTGTAGGATCTGTTTGGTGTACTATGCTTTGGGATATGACTTGGGCCTTGATTGATGAATATGGTTTCGATGCAGATATCTACAATGGTACAGGAGGAAATAATATTGCTATGGAATTGGTCATGGAAGGAATGAAACTTCAACCTTGTAGTCCAGGGTTCGTAGATGGTAGAGATGCCATACTGGAAGCTGATTTGATGCTCAATGGAGGAGCAAATCAATGTTTAATTTGGGAAGCATTTTCAACAAGAGGATTAGGGTACAGTGCTGATCAAGCTAGTACTGGCAATAGAGGTGACGGAACAGAAGCATTTGATCTGCCTCCATCATGTTCTTTAAATATAAAAAAATCAACACCGACAAATGCAGCTGTAGAGTCAGACCAAATAACATATCAAATCATTGTAGATAATAGTCTTCCAGGTTCGGATTTGATAGATATAGTTTTGACTGATACTATACCGCAAGAGCTATTTTTAGTTTCTGCAACTGATGGAGGTACTGATGCAGGGGGAGTGATAAGTTGGCCATTGTTCAATTTAATGGCTACTGAAGCTGATACATTTGATATTGTGCTTGAAGTGAAAGCAGGGCTTGATTATGTATTATCAGATATTTACGATGATATGGAAAGCGGGGTGGGCAATTGGACTACTTCATTTACAGGAAGCACAAGTTGGGCGACTCAGACCGATGTAGCATTTAGTGGGACTACCGCATGGTTTGCCGCAGACAATAGTACTACAGGTGCTGCTTATCTTGATTTAGCTGCTGAAATTGGGCTTGGTAGTGGATCTGAATTGGCATTTTACCATCAATATGACACAGAAAACAATTGGGACGGTGGACAAGTTTTTATATCTATTGATCAAGGCAATAAGTGGGTTGATCTTGGCTCGAACATGACCAATAACGGATATAACAATATCATCTTCAATTCGATTCCTGGTTTTAGTGGGAATAGCAACGGATTCATAAATACAGTAATTGATCTTGATGACTATGCTGGACAAAATGTACTTATACGATTCCAAATGAATTGTGATCAAGCGGTTGGAGGCAATGGTTGGTGGATCGATGACTTCACAGCTACCAATTTAAAATTATTGACCATCAATGAAGCGGCAGTAAGTAGCGGGACATATTCTGCTCATGTCAATTCTAATGGTGTTCAAATTATACCTCCAGCTACAAATTTTCAAGCTACGCTGACCAAATCTAATATTGTTTGCGGAGGAGAGTCCAATGGAGAAATAATGACCAACCCACAAGGGGGAAGTGGCAGTTATACTTACATTTGGAATGATGGACTAACGACACAAAACAGAACTAACCTTATTGGGGGAATTTATAGAGTGACAATCTCAGATGGTGTAGATCAATTAGTAAAAGTTGGAATCGTTGCAGAGCCTGCTGCAATAAACTTATCATTTGCAGTAGAAAATGCTACTAATATAAATACTGACAATGGATCTATAGAGACGTTGCCTTCAGGTGGCGCAGGAGGTTTTACCTATTTATGGGAGACTGGAGCGATTACTGCGGAGATCAATGATCTTACAGAAGGATTCTATACAGTCACTGTGACTGATGAAAATAGTTGCATGAGAATTGACAGTGCAGAAGTACAAAAATATAGTTGTGGAGATGACCATTTTGATTCTGGTGGACAATCTTCGGAATATTCGAATAATGAAGATAGGTCAGTAGTTATTTGCTCAGATGCACCGAATGAAGGTGTAGTACTTACGTTTAATTCACTTGATATTGAAAGCAATTGGGATGTACTTTATGTGCACAATGGCAATTCTACCAACAGTCCCTTATTCGATAGTGGTAACGGTGCAACTCAGGGAGGATATCCAGCGGGTGGATTCTATGGCACAACTGTACCAGGTCCATTTACATCATCAAACGAAAGTGGTTGTATAACACTTAGATTCAGGAGTGATCAATCTGTTACCGGAGACGGATGGGATATTGATATTTCCTGTACTCCATGCGCGCCAGAAGTTATGAATTTGAATACTGATGGTTATGGAACATTGAAACAACAAATTTTGTGTGCAGATCCTATTGACGTAATTGTCATTGGGTCTAGCGTTTATTCTGAGTCCATCACCTTGGATTCTTCAATACTGATCGATAAAGAATTAATAATTGATCCTGGATTTGGTAATGATTTTAGTATAATATCAAATGAAGATGGTCCTATTTTTAATATTACTGTGAATGGTAGTTTAGAACTTAATAACTTAGACTTACTGTCCGGTCAAATAAGTTCAGGAGGTGCGATTATAAACGATGGAACACTTATTTTGAAAGATGTAGATGTGAAAGGAAATGTTAATACACCAAACCCTGAATCATTGATTCAAAATAATGGAAACCTACAAGTTTCTGGAGATACTAGGATCATAAAAGAGTAGGTATAATTATTTATGAATATCTATGCAAAGATTAAAACTGGCTTTAGAAAACCTTGGTAAGATAACGGATGAAGATTGGATGGCTTTTTCAAAAATGTGGGAGCCTATATCTGTGGGAAGAAAAGTACATTTGACAGAACCCGATCAAGTAGAACAGTACACGTATTTTGTATTTGAAGGCATCCAAAGATTGTACTATCTTGATAATGAAGGTAGAGAAGCTACTATAGTTTTAACTTATGAAGGTGATTTTGGTGGAATCTTAGATTCTTTTTTACTTCAGGTTCCATCTAAATATTATTATGAAACATTATCAAAATCGGTACTGATTCGTTGTCGATATTCAGATTTCGAAGGTATACTAGCTGCTCATCCAAATTTAAAATTAGTATTCGATAAAGCGATTTATCAAGCCTTTTCTGGTACTATGATGCGATTGGCAGAACTGCAATCTCTTTCTTCTGAAGAAAAATTTAAAAAACTGCTTGCGCGAAGTCCTCATGTCTTAAATAAAATTCCTCATAAATATCTAGCAAACTACATAGGAATAGATGCTACAAACTTCAGTAAGTTGATAAATACAGTTAAAATAGGTGTTCCGTAAATTGAATTATATTTGCGCTTCAATCTACCTCGAATATTTATGGGATTAATAGACTTCTTTGACGATATAGGCGATGCAATATTTGGAAATAAACGGCTCAATGAGCTGAAGCACTTTGCGAAAAGTAAGGATTTTCAGATAAGGAAAAAGGTAATAGCAGAACAATTACATTTGGATGTTCAATCCATGCAATTCTTTGATGGTAAAAAAACAAAGAGGATTAAAGGATATCTATATAAGAAGAACATCAAATTTGATGCTCTGACTCAAATCTTTGATTACTACTACCATAGTGATTATGGCACAACTACAACCACCGTTTTCTTGTATGATACGACAACATTGGATTTGCCAAAGTTTATAGTGAAGCCTAAAGGAGGACTTAGCAAACTAGGGAATATATTCTCATCTACGGAATGGTCAGAAGTAAGCAGAAATTTTGATAAGGACTTCGTCGTAGAGTCCTCAGATATGAATGAGATGCGTATGATGATTACTTCTCATTTTGCTGATGTAATGCTTAGATTAGGTGATTACACAATTGAAGGAAAAGGAGACTTCCTAGTAATCTATAAAAAGAGTAAAAAGGTTGATATTGTAGATATGGACAATATCTATGACGACGGATTAGAGTTACTCGACATCATAATCAATGACCATAGTAACGAATTAGTATAATCTTGGTAAATACCAACTTCTGTTTTTACTAATTGTCTCATCTTTGTATCTAAAATAGGTATAAATGAAAGTGCAGAATACAGCCCACCTCATAGAGCAGCTACAAAAAGAAGTTCAACGTCAGTCTGATATGGTAGCGGATCAGTTTCAAGCTTTAAGTAATGATAAATTATTGGCAATCGCTGAGAATGGTGGATGGAGTATAATCCAAAATATTGAACACCTTAATCTATACTACGATTATTATAATCCAGCAATAAAAAAATCATTAGAAATAGCCAAAAAAGCTGATTCATCTTCAACTTTTACAAGTGGCTGGTTAGGGAATTACTTCACTAATTCTATGGACTTCAGAAAGAAAGGGAAGATAAAGGCATTTAAAGATTATATACCTACACCGGATCTTAATCCAGCAGTTGTTATTACTAAGTTTTTATCCAATCAAGAAGAAATGCTAAGACTCTTAGACGAAGCCAAAGATTACAATCTGACCAAAATTAAAACTGCGATTAGCTTGACTAATTGGATTAAAATGAGACTTGGTGATGTATTTCAATTTGTAATTATGCACAATGAAAGACATATAGTTCAAGCACAGTCGAGGGTCTAATCTATTGCGGTCTACTTCTCTTTCTCAATCAAATAATAAGTGCAAGTAGAAAGAAAATTTCTCAAAATAGGAATTGCACTTATAAGACTAGCTTTTTTTCTAGCGGATACTCTAAACTTGTATTTATATATCGGATTAATGAGATAAAGTTGCCTCTTTAATGTTGAATAATTCTCCCTTTTGAGGATATGTTCAAATCATTCGATAGTTATACCCGTATCTTTTATTTCGAACATGTTTTCTACTTTCTCTGGCGTCTCGCCGAAGGCCTGAAGAATCAACTTATATATATATATATATATAGGCTTTGGTAGCATATGATGATATGGGACAGCGGAAAGTATTTTACTTTTTGCTACTTGCTGATAACCACCAAAAGGCATTTGCCATGGAGGGAATCCGAAGAAAATCTTACCATCAGGTTTTAAGAACTTATGTAGAAACGACATGAACGTTGCTTGATCATGGATGTGCTCAATTACATCTTTCAAAATAATAAGGTCAATCTTAGTTTTTAGGTCTTTGTCTATATCGATGTCGAATATGTTTTTAGACAGGAATTCTATCTTCCCAGCTGCCATCTCTTCTGCCATGAAAATCTTAGCGATTGCAACTCGATCCGGACTCAATTCTATGCCCACACATTGATGACCTTTATCAGCAAATGCATTTAAAACACCCGCTTCTGCACATCCGATTTCTATTGCATCTAGCTTGTTATCATGATTGATATACTTCTCTATGAAGGGCAGGATGCTCCTTGGAATTGGTATACTGCATTTTGAAGTATCGTTCCTTATGAAAATCAAACATGGGTTATAGTCTAGTCTTGAATTACGATATAGATTGACAAATCTTTTCAAATTAAGACAAAAGTATATATGAGTTGAGTTGTATTCATTTTATTGTGATCAAAGAACAAAAAGGAGCTCGCCAATCAAGCTGAATTTTCTTTGATTTTTTTGGTTGCAGACCTAATTATTATTATTATTTATTGCAGTAGGGTTTTGCTATTTGGAGTTGTATAAATTCAAATAAATATATCTATTTGTTGCGATAGGATTTTACCGCGTACAGGAGTATACCCAATATTCTGGCCATCAATAATTAGTTGATCATGAGAGACTGGTTTGATTGAAAATTCTTTGGCTCGATAATATGCAATAGTGGAATCTCCAATATGATTGCCGTTAAAGACTTTAGCAAAAAGAGAAAGTAGCTTTAGTCTCCCTACTTTTTTAGCAATCAAAATATCTAGATATCCATCGTCAAATAATGCATCGGGGGCCATCTTCATCCCATTGCCTGTATACATAGTATTGCACACTATAAAGAACCCAAACTCACCTTCCAGTTTTGTATCATCAATTTCAATTTCAACATACTGTGTTTTATTTTTCATCACTTCAATGATAGAGGCGATATTATACCGCTGACGACCAAGCCATCTCATCTTTTCCGCCAATCTATTTATCGACACCGGTATGCCCCATCCCAAAATATTAAAACCATAGATTAACGCTTCATTAGTCTTGATTTCAAAAACATCCAGTTTACTTAACTTATTGGCTAATATTCTATGAACAGCTTCCACAGGATCTAGGCAATCCATATCATGCATCATAGAATTTCCAGTTCCTGCGGGAATAAATCCTAAAGGAAGCCTTTTCTTATCCGGTCTACTTTGCATTCCGTTTATGACTTCATGAAAAGTACCATCTCCTCCAGCAATGCAGATAGCATCGATGCCCTCTAAAGATTTCGTCTTTGCTAATTCATAGGGATGGTTTTTGTGGGTCGTAATATCTATTACCAATTCAATATTCCCTTTTGCAAATACTGGTTTGATCTTCTCTAATATTGAATGCCCTTTTTTGTGGCCACTCATTGGGTTTACAATCAGATAGTATTTTGCCATTTCTGGAGATTGTTAGTAATTATTAAATTTATTGCAAGAGTTCTTTTGATTAACTGGTGCAGTTTTATTGTTATCGACAGAACAGATTTTTTTGGTTCTACTTACTACAAGAATTTATTAATAGAATATCAATTCTATTAATATTGATTTTAAAGGAGGTATGTCAGTAAAAGTAATAAAATTCTATAATATATTTATGACTTAATCCATGAACTTGAGTAAAAATCTAACCGTATCGGGGCAACCAATGGGTCCAAATACTAAACTGATATCCGTTGATTGAAAAATCGTTAAAGAGCTAGGATCATTGTACTTGGTTGTATAATGAGATATTTATATTTTGGTGCTTAATCACAATGTTTTGACTAAAAGAACACAGGTCACTCAAGCGGGTGACCTTCGGCATATTAGAAGCTTTTTATTTCATATAAATTAGTTTTCTACTAATTAGTGCTTGCTGATTATCTAACTAATACACTTATTTCCAGTTAATTAAGTGTAAGTAAATTCATACTTATTGCTCTAAGCACATGGCTTTTTCGTATATTGTAAGTTAATACGTACATTAATTATGATAAAATATACAGATCAAAGTTCGGTTCCAAATCAACTATTTAAAACTCCATTTCAAAACGAGCTGGATCCCACTAATAGATGGGTAAGATTAGCGGAAAATTTACCTTGGGATAAAAATGGCAGCTATCTATTCTAAGAACATGAGTAGTGTTATGGGTAGATCAT